>DOJM01000452.1:1046-5490 GCA_003529225.1 Paenibacillus sp. | reverse complement strand
AAGGAATCCACGAATCCGTGAACACTCCACGCGTAACCTTTGATACTCACCGATTCCCGAGCACTCTACGTATAATCCACCATCCACCAATTCAGTTCTTAACAAATCTACTATTTCTCATTTGTTCACCAAATTCTCCAAGTTGAGCGTAATCAATTCATCTCAGAATATCAGCCTATCGAAAATACCTAGCTAGGCCGGTTGAACAATTCGTCTCTCCATTAATAAAGACTCTAATAAATCTCCAAAAAGCTGTTTTCAGCGAACGGTAATATCCTCTGAGCGCAGCTTTTCTTAAATGGAGGGTTAGACCATACAAACCTACCTACGAATAAAGGCCCACAGGTTTCCCCCGTAGACCCCCATTCATTACTTCCGGCGATTTCCCAACCATAACGGAAATCGAAATATAAAATTGATAAACAAAACTACAAATACAAGTACGGCTGCCGACTTATCAGCAATTTGACGCGCATCTTCTACAATCGCCTNNTACGGCCAGTGTTTCACCCGGCGAGAACAGATTGAAATCCCACATTTCGCCAGAGGTACTGAGACCAGCGGTAAGGATAATAACCGCAGACTCCCCGAAGGCGCGTCCAGCAACGAGACAAATCCCAGTAACAATGGCAGACATTGCAACGGGTAAGACTACCGTGCGAATCACGTGGAATTTAGTCATCCCAAGCGCATAACCAGCCTCGCGGATCTCCCCGGGAACAGCACGTACCGCTTCCTCTGTCACTCGCGCAAGCATAGGCAGATTCAGCAGCGCCAGGCTGACGCCTCCGCCAAGAATCGTCAGACCGACATCGAAATATTCCGCGAAAATTGCAAGTCCGAGCATACCGAACACAATCGAAGGTACCGATGAAAGAGATTCTACACAAATACGTAGTGCCCCTGTAAATTTATTATCTGGCGCATACTCAGCCATATAGATTCCCGCACCCAAACCAATTGGAACGGAAATAAACAGCGNNGGCTGTTTAATCAAGAAATCGGGCCGAAGTGCCGGTAAACCTTTACTAAGAATCGTGAAGAGCAGCCAGAAGATCAGCAGCATGACTAAAGCCCCAAGCGTATAAAACCCTATGGTTGCAATTTTATTGTTTCTTTGAGCACGCGCTGTATGCTTTGTACTTGCGAATCCATTCACGCTGCATCCCTCCTTTTTCTACCCAGCACGCGGATGATCAGAATTAATACAAATGATATTACTAGCAGGAGAAATGCCATCATATGTAGCGCATAGTTCCAAGTAGAGTCAAACTCTACATTGGAGATTTGCATAACGATGTTACTAGTCAGCACCGATGATGGCGTGAATAACGTCTTCGCCAATTGCGGTGTATTCCCGATAACCATAACTACAGCCATCGTCTCACCCACAGCACGAGTCATACCTAGAATAACCGCAGAGATAATCCCCCGGCTAGCCGCAGGCAGGACTACACGCATGATGACCTGTAAACGGGTAGATCCAAGAGCATATGCAGCATCCCGATATTTGCGCGGCACAGAGACAATGGCATCATCACTGATTCGGCAAATCGTTGGCAGCACCATTAATGCGAGTACAAGCGCAGCAGCTAACAAGCCATCGCCTAAACTCTCCCCACTAATTCTGCGCAAAAAAGGAAGCAATACCGTTAAGCCTATATATCCGTAAACAATTGAAGGAATACCTACCAATAAATCTAGCACTGGACGGATAAAAGTCTTCATCCATTTTGGAGCAATTTCTGCACAAAGCACTGCCATCCCTACCGAGATAGGCACTGCGATCAGCAGCGTTAATGCAGTTAGTGAAAGTGTATTTACAATGAAGGCAGCCGCTCCAAAAGAATCCTCTTCCGGCGTCCAGTTAAAGGAAAAGAAAAAGTCCGCAGGCGAGAGATGGCCGAACAGAAGCATAGCCGTTTTGCCGATAAATAGAATTACAAGTCCAAGCACGAAGCAAAGCGCAAGAATGCTGAATAAAAAATAAAACTTAAACAATTTGTTGCTAAACAAATGTCTACCATGACGTTTGGGATTAGCGCTAACCTGCGTTACGCTCTCTTTTCCCCTAGTTGCCAAGCCGTGGACTGGTGCCCCCATACTTTCCCTCCTGTAAGCGGCCACCCCCGTATCAAGATCGGAGCTGGCCACTGTTACCGTTCAATATGAATATGATCTTTAGATGTTATTAGCCCTTCATTGCTGCGATCGGAATAAATTTAAGCTTTTTCAGGGAACCTTGTTGGAACTTCTTGCTTTGTACGTATTCGATGAATTCTTTTGTTGCACCAGTAGGTTGGCCTTTAGTCATGTAGTAACCATAAGCCCAGATCTTATAAGATCCATTGATTACGTTGTCTGTAGTAGCAGCTACACCGTTGTGTTTAACAGCTTTTACGTCGCCACTTACATATACAAGGTCGATATAACCGATAGAGTTAGGAGTTGTTCCTACGGCTGTTTTCATGTCACCGGAAGAACCAGTTTCTTTGTAGTTCTTAGCTTTTTTGACGATATCTCCGCCATCCAAAGCTTTAGCTTGATAGTTAACGCGTGTACCGGAACCGAAAGAACGAGTGATAACCACGATATCGGCATCTGCACCGCCTACTTCTTTCCAGTTCGTGATTTTACCTGCGTAAATTCCTTTAAGCTGTTCTGTTGTAAGGTTATCTACGCCAACATTTTTGTTCACAATTGTAGCAAAAGGAATAACAGCTACTTTGTTTGCTACTTGACCGTCAAAAGCTTTGAAGCCTGGTACGTCGATGCTAGCATCCCAGTCGCAAGCGCCGATATCAGCGATGCCTTTTTTTACAGCTTGAGGTCCAGTTACTGAACCTTTACCTGATGCTGCGATTTTCACTTTAGGGTGCAGCTTTTGGAATTCTTTTGCCGCTTGAAGCGTCAATGGAAGAAGTGCGGTCGAACCGTTAACTGTGATTTTACCTTTAAGTGAATCGGCTGCTGCTGCAACCCCTGCGAAAGATGCGGTTACCGCAATTACAGCCGTTAGAGCCGTTACTGTTAGCTTTTTGAAAATCTTCATTGTATTATTTCTCCTCTCGGCTCTACGCCGTTAAAATATGATTAGTAATATTTATTATTTCGACAGTTGCAATGCTTTACCGCCTTGAACCACCCATACACCGCCATCACTTACGATAGCAAGCTTGCTGCCATCTTTGGATACCGCTACTTCAGATACGTCTTCAGCGGAGCGGAACAGCTCACTCTTTGCTCCATTATTATCAATGGAATAGACCACTGTGCTTCCGTCTGCCGCCGAACCTGCTACAACCAAACCATTGTTAACGCCAGTAGACCAATTTACTTCAACATCCAGTGCAATGTTACTGCTTGTTCCATCTGCTTTTACAACCTTCAATGTGTTAGCAGCGTTACCCTCAGCATCTGCACTCAGGTATACGACGCTACCATCCGCTGAAATTTCAGGGTACAGCTTGTTATCCGGTGTAGTTGTCAGTGCAGCTGGTTTAGCATCTTTTGTAGCCAGGTCAAGCTTGTAAAGCTGCTCTCCAGCAGAGCTGAAGTCTACAGTAAGGGAATCTTCTGTGCTGTCCGCATCGTTTTTAGCAATACCCGTCAAGTTAACGATATACACGGCACTCTTTTGATCAGCGGAAATGCGCAGTTCGGATTTGTTTTCTACTTTGTCTGCCAATACGGATTTAACTTCACCAGTGTCTACAGCGATTTTTGCGATTTTCTCTTGCTTGTCACCTTGGATGAAGTAAATAATTTTACCATCATTCGACCAAACCAGATCTGTTTTTACACTATTGTCAGTACCCAGTGTCTTAGTAGCTCCGCTGGACAGGTTAATCAGATTCAACAAACCAGTCTCATCATTGAAAGCTCCCCACTGCCCATCCGGCGATACTGCAAAATCCACTGCACTGTCATTTGATGAAAATACTTCGTAGTTACCTGGCTCTGTGCTGAACTTGATAAGTTGAGCAGATTCAGCATCACTTTTGTTCGCAATCAGACTTCCAGCTGCTGTCCAGTGCAAAGTATCAAACAATCCTTCAGGACGAGCAAAGCTTAGAATCGTGCTGGCATCAGCATCCAGCTCTCCACCTAATGCATAAACTAACTTAGAAAGCTCTACATAGGTTTTACCGTTATAAAATACTGGAGCAACTGTAAACGCCTCGGAATTACCATCTACTTGATAGCTCTTTGAGCCTGTTTTGAGCTTTACATTATGTAATCCTTTGCTGTCATTAAGTTCAAACCCGCCAGCTCCAAGTACTAACTTAGCTCCAATTTCACCAGCTACCTGATTCAGCGAGTACAGCTTGTAACCACTGCTATTAATGGTGTTAAACACAATCGGCGTACCGTTTACGTTCCAAGTAGTTGTACCTTCTTTAACTGCTGTTTTAGCAGCGGTTTGATTGGTAGCTACAGATTT
>DOJM01000452.1:489-1034 GCA_003529225.1 Paenibacillus sp. | reverse complement strand
TTTTCGTATAGGTAACTGCTAATGTCATTTTCGTCTACAATTGTCAACTCTGTTGCAGAGGAATGTTATGGAAATATTAACTATAATTATTTTTTTGAAAAAGTAGGTATATTAGCGTACTAGACTGCTAAATTCAGATAAACCAAATGGACTAGACACGAAAAAGCCTCATGGGGGATAGTTCTGCGGTGTGCAGTAGCTTTTACTCCATGAGGCTTTTTGTAAATGTGATCTACACTAACTCTTCATTTAAATGCTTTTCCAACGTTCTCCGTACAGCTCCTGGGCCTTTCAGCATCTCATAGAAGTAACCTTCAATCTTGCTACCCAGACCGATTTCATATAACGGTACACCAAAAATCTTCTCATTTTCTAGAATTCTATGCACATTAGAGGTTGAATCTCCCAAAGTCACTCCTTGCAGATGCGCTTGAAGTAACTCCATTAACGGATCAGGACTCCGCTCAAATGAATTCCCTTCATCATTCACTCCGATCAAATAGCGGCACCAAGCAGCAATTGCTAGTGGAATCGCCGTCAATTCA
>DOJM01000452.1:0-468 GCA_003529225.1 Paenibacillus sp. | reverse complement strand
TTTTTGATCGTTTCCCCATAACGAATGCCAACCTTCTGCGACGTATCTGTCGCAATTCGCTGCGGGGTGTCCGGAATAAATGGATTCGCAAATCGCTCTTGCAGCACTTCATCCAAGAACTGCTGTGGACGTAGAATGATTGGATCTACAACTACAGGCAATCCTTCCTTGTACCCAATCCACTCGACTAATGTACGTAGGGTCTGATCCTGCATCTCATCCGAAATCTGCGTATAGCCTAGTAGACAGCCGGTAACCGCTAATGCAGTGTGTAATGGGTTCAGACAGGTTGTGACCTTCATCGTTTCCACCCTGTTCTCCGTCTCACGATCTGTGAATATAATACCGGCTTCTTCTAATAATGGTCGCCCGTTCGTAAACTTATCTTCAATGACTAGATATTCACTAACTTCTGCGTTAACAAAAGGTGCGGTATGAGCGTTTCTCGAGGTAACAAGTATATCCATG
>DOJM01000368.1 GCA_003529225.1 Paenibacillus sp. | reverse complement strand
TTTCACATTTCTCCGCAATCTCGAAATTTTATAAATTTTATTCCATAAAAAAAACCGCGCTAGGCGCGGATTCTTAAAGAAGCTATTAAAGCTTATATTATTTTGCACTCTCCGCAATCGTCTTATAAGCCGCTAAATCTGTATACACTTCCACTTTAAGCGGATTGCGTTTGTGTTTGGTAATTTTATAGAAGTGATAGACAAACACTGCAATATTAGCTGCTAAAGATAATGCACTTACAACCCAAAGTGCCGTTTCGCTGTGAGAAGATTGTACGGAGAACTTTGATTCGCCAACAAACGCTGGAAACGACATCGTAAACATCATCCAAAATGCCAAAGTTTGAGCGCGGTGCTGTAGCCATGCTCCTTTTTTGAAGAAGAATGCTGGAATTGTACAAGAGATCAGAAGAGCTGCGCCTGCATAGAAGGAATGGTCAGAAACTGCGTTATATACATAGGCAAAGTTCCAAATATCATAAGCAATGATCCAGAACCAAAGCTGGTCAGGCCACAACATATCCTTACTCTTATCTTTACTAATAACAATACCCATCCAACCAGAAATNNATAATGTTCCAAGGACCACCTACCATCATTACGCCATCTACCATACCTTGCAAGCTGTACACTTGGAAATCACGGATAACTGCTTCAAGAATGTTAACTGCAAGGATAATAGCCGGGAACATTAATATATATTTATTTTTGTCCCAACCTTTAACATAACGGATAGCCATAAACCCTATACATCCTGCCAAGGCAGAATATACTTTTACCCAGTGAAACCATGTTCCAGTACTGGAGCCTTTGCCTGCCGTATTTGGCCAGACTGCTATGGTAAGAACAATAGGGACAACGATAAACAGAATGATTGAGAACCACTTGCTCTTTCGAGCTATTTCGTTGAAAATCATTAATCCTGCAAGTACCACTAACCACATTAGAGCAGAGTACCAAGGAATCGATTCGAATAAAAACATAATGTATTCCTCCTTCATATTTTGTATATAAGCGATGTCTTGAGTCCAATATATCCCATCCTCCTTCGTACGATCAAACCGCTCAAAACGTTGATTTATCAATGTTTTCATAGTCTCATTTCGAGTTGAGTTTACACATCAATAGTACTGAAAATTATCAAAGGACCTAACCGAAGTAAGGGAATCTATTAGAAAATATGTCTACAGAACTACAGACTGTAAACCTAACTCGAACGTAAAATATCCCCACCAAGTGGAGATTAGCTTCGATGCTTACACAGATACTTTGCGGGGGCCAAAAATATATACTTTATCAATGTAAAAAAACCTTGCCGACAAATTTCTTTGTGGACAAGGCTCCTCACAGCTCTATTTTAAAAAAATTTTTCAACTAAGTATTTCGAATATACGATACAGTTCTCCAGTGTAGGAAAATTCATGATTTCTCCAGCATAATAGATCTTATCTCTCCCCTGCATTTGGTCAAGCCTTTCATAGAAGCCTTCACGGATCGCATTAGAATCTACATGGGGGAACTGCTTCCAGCGCTTCATCATATACAGCCGGATATTCTCGCCGCCAAGCTCGCGAAGTTTAGTTTCTACCTTTTCCCTCATCTCGAGACCTGTCATCTCATCATTCTCCGCTACATAAACCGTAACTAGATCCGTTGTGCCCATATCTGCCCACCTGTAATACCATGCCATCATATGTCCCTTTCGTTCAGGATTCATATTGCAGGGGATATACCCAGAAAGCTCCGGCAACCCCTTTACTCTGTAGGCATATACCCGAAACCGTTCATAGATTATGCACTCAAATAATGCTTTGTCTACCGAAGATAAGTGAATCATATCGCCCAGATGCTCTAAGGAAGCAGTATAAATAACCTTGTCAAAATAAAAGATATCCTGGTTTGTTTCCACCCGAACTTGACCATTTTCCTCTTGCTCCATATGTAGTACTTCACAAGTCAGACGCAGATCCTCTACTTGGTCGGCCATTCTTCTAATGAGTTCAGTGACTCCCTTAGGCCAGGTTATCATGTGTGTGATCTCAATAAAGGATAATAGATTGTCGTAAGTTAGAAATTTCAACACGTACGCAGCCGGCACATCATGGATACTCCCAAAACCAAAGGTATTAAAGTAATGCATATACACCTGCCCAATAACAGTTAGCTCATTCTCCGTACACCATTCTGAAAAAGGCTGACATAGATCAGCAGGTAAGTGGAGAAAACCCGGTTCTTGTAATGACTTATAACGCTTCAATATATCCGGCAACCGTTTGAATTCTTGTGCAAACACCTGAATTTGATCCATGGGAATCTGTGAAGTCTTCCGCCCGTTTGTATCAAAAAATCCCCGTTCCAAGAGCGGCCCCTTATCCATAAGATCAAACTCCCTCATGAGTTCAATTGTATGTTTGTAAGTTGGCAAGCCGATTAGGGTTCCCATTTCATAGGTTTTCCCTTTATATTCAATCGAATGACACTTGCCACCTACTCGGTCTGACTTCTCAAGGAGAGTGATATGGTTATATCCTTTTTTCGCTAGCTGGTAAGCAGCTGCAACCCCAGAAATCCCTGCACCGATGATCCCTATCCTGTCTTCATGCTTCATATTAGTCATCATCCGTTATCTCCTTGTAAATAACCATAATGGCAAAGTCTCATGCTGACCCGTATACTCAAGTGCGACATCCGATGGTATTTTACCTTGATTAGGTCCGTCTGTGATTACCCTGCTGAAGTTATAGATCCTCAAATATTCATGCAAGCGCTTTTCTAAAGTCTCAAAGGAATCAATCGTATCATCCAACCAAGCCTGCTGGTAGAATTCTTTCGTCAACACCGCTACAAATTGCTGTAAGGGCTGAAATCCTTCTGTCTGATCTGCAGTAATAGCTACTTGATTAATGTTGTTCTTATGTAGNNTTCGTAGTAAATTCACGACTCTTGTTCGTAACCAGATTATCAATTTGGAATTCTAAGGTCTTCATCAATGGGATGACCTTCAAATCCATAAAATCGATAAAATGAATGGCGGACTTCCGATTATATAGCTTAACTAAGCCTAATCTGGAATAGGCATCGTAGACCACGTATTGATACACCTTTCCTACCCTTGGGAACACTCCCATATAGCTAATACTCTGTTGGCACATATACCCGGGATGAGCATTTTCCGGATTTTTCATCTTATAGTCCAGAGGTTTTGGTTTCTCTTTACCCCCTCTGCTGTTAGCCACTTGCGCGCCGTCTCTCTTCTTTGATTTGACTTCTTTGGCGTAAGACTCACGTTCTATTCTCTTACTAAGCCCATTTCGACGCAGCACATTATAAATACC
>DOJM01000404.1 GCA_003529225.1 Paenibacillus sp. | reverse complement strand
TGGAGAGTGGGGCAAGGATTTCACTCAAGTTGAAGTCGATGCCATGCTGGATAAGGCTGGAGAGCTCGGTATTAACCTGATTGATACGGCAGAATGTTATGGAGATCACTTGTCAGAGAAGTTCATCGGGGGTTATCTGGCTCGCCGGAAACGTGAGGACTGGATTGTGGCTACGAAATTCGGACATCATTTTCAAGGACATTTGCAGCGGGAACAGTTATGGCGTGCTGAGGATGTACTGAAGCAGCTGGATGATTCCCTGCGTGCGCTTCAGACCGAGTACATCGACCTTTATCAATTCCATTCCGGAACCGATGAGCAATTCGATAACGACAAGCTGTGGAGTATGCTCGATAGACAGAAGCAGGCAGGGAAAATCCGTCATTTAGGCGTCTCGATAAGTGCATCAGGTTCGGGTGTACATCAGACCTCTGCAGCAGCGGATGTGCAAGCAGAGGCCATACAAGTAGTATATAATCGGCTGGATCGTCAACCTGAGGAAGAGATTCTTCCGCTCTGCATTGAGCATAAATTAGGTGTGCTGGCGCGTGTTCCGTTAGCGAGTGGTTATTTAAGCGGCAAGTACAAGCCGGATGCGGTATTTGGTCAGGGTGATGTGCGTGCTAACCATAAAGAGGATGTAAGGCAAAAACAGCTGCGCGCTGTAGCTGAAATTGCTGCCAACGAAGTCCCTTCTGGACTCGATATGGCGCAGTGGGCTTTGGCGTGGTGCCTTCAGCATCCGGCAGTAACCAGTGTAATTCCAGGTTGCAAAAATGTAGAACAAGTTATCTCCAACGCTAGTGCTGCCGATCTGGACATGGTGAAGGACACTACACAATAAGCTGGAAACTACACCGAAAAAAGCTCCTTAACCTTCGCCTCAGCGGGATCCTTATTGTAGATATGGGTCCAACTGTTCGTGGAAGCATCATAAAAATAGTCCTGTTTCCATTGCTGGAAATGGATCACGATATTTCGTACTGCGGATACAATTCTCTCTACCTCCTGATTCGTCATAATGGGGTGTAGAGAGATGCGGATCCAACCCGGTCTAAGCGACTGGTCTCCTACAGTAATTGCCTCAGCGATCTGAGCAGATTGCGCCCACCCTAATTCAAGTAAGTAATGCCCATAAGGACCTGCACAAGAGCAACCACCCCGGGCTTGTATACCAAAGCGATCATTCAGTAGTTGAACTGCAAGATTATAATGAATATCACGTAGTGTAAAAGAAACAATGCCATGACGTTCTGTATGGTGTCCGGCTAGCAGTGAGCATTCGGGTATGCTACAGAGCCCGTTCATTAATTGCTGGCATAGCTCGTGCTCTCTAATCACCATATATTGGCCGTTTCCATTCATCTGTTCCTTCAGCTTCACGCAAAGTGCCGTCCGAAAAGCTTGCAGAAACCCCGGCGTTCCCCCGTCTTCCCGCATCTCTATTTCATTGGTGTAGCGGCGTCCTCCCCAAGGATTGACCCAAGCCACTGTACCTCCACCCGGTTCGTCAGGAATACGTCCATTACTTAGAGCCTCATCAAAGATTAGAACGCCATTCGTGCCCGGTCCACCCAGAAATTTATGCGGAGAAAAAAAGATTGCATCCAGCTTCTCCAGCGGTGAGACAGGATGCATATCGATAGGCTCATAGGGAGCACTGGCGGCAAAATCTACAAAACATAGGCCTCCGTGACGGTGCATAATCGCGGCAAGCTTCTGGTATGGAGTCTGAATTCCGGTTACATTGGAGCAAGCCGTAAATGAACCGATTTTCCAGCGGCGATGCTGATACAATTTCAACTGGGCTTCAAGCTGCTGAAGATCTATATTTCCGTTTTCTCCGGGAGGAACAGTCACAACATCACCAATCCCCTCCTGCCAGGGAAGGATATTGGAATGATGCTCCATATGGCTGGTGAAGATCACAGGACGTTCCTTCATCGAATGGGAGCTATAGTCCTGAAGCCATTCAGGGAGCCTTAAGCCCATGATGCGCTGCAGCTTGTTTACGGCCCCTGTTGTTCCATTTCCGCAGAAGAGCAGGATGTCCTGTGGGCCAGCATTTACATGCTTTTTAATAATTTGCCGCGCTTCATTATAAGCCAGTGTCATGGTTAATCCGGTCGTGTTGGAGTCTGTATGTGGATTGCTAACATATGGACCGAAGGCTTCCTGCAGCCTCCGTTCAATCGGTTCATATAAGCGTCCGCTTGCGGTCCAATCGGCATACAGCAGTGGCTGTCTACCATAGGGTGTGGTGATCTGATGCCGAATTCCAATGGTGTGCTCACGAAAAATCTCGAAATGGTTTTGTAGTGAAGCGGGCGTCTCTGCAGAAGAGGCGTGGATGATGTTTAGCACGGATTTCCCTCCAGCCCGTACGCCGATAGTGGTAAGGTCATGGTTTATTTTCGGCGTGCCAGTAGTTTCTATGGCATCAGTATATGCTTGCTTGGAGAATTGGGTTAAAGCCTAGGTGGAGTTTATATGAATAACAAATAAGGGAGATAGGAGGTGAATGGTGTAATTAATATACAACATTGTTTTTATTTACTTATAATGAAACTTTTTGAGATCTACTGCGTCAAATAATACGATTTGAAATAATGAATGTACCATGAAGTAAAACCATTGTCTCGTTAGGGGTGAAAGCGTTTTTACAAGGAATATAAGAGGAAAATAAAGATATTTCACTGCAGCATCTGGTAGTAATTTGCCGGTTAACTTCCTGATTACACCGCAACCACCGAAGAGATAGTTATGCAAAGTAATCATTAGGGGACCAAAAGGCGAGATTCCATTCAGCTATGAATGAGAATTCGCCTTTTTGCTTGTCATTTCATGTGATCTTTTCGATACTCCCTTGCGGTCATGCCTAGATGCGTCTTGCAGTAGGTAGAGAAGTAGGCAGAGGAAGCGAAGCCGAAGATATCACTAATATCCTGAAGCGCCATATTTGTATGGATCAGGAAGTTCTTGATCGCATTAATTCTTTCTTTATGGATGAAGTTGAGGACAGTGCTCCCTGTTTCTTGTTTGAATAGCGTTGCGAGGTAATTCGGATGCAACTGCACGATTTCCGCAACTCGCTCTAGCGTAGGCTTCTCTTCAATGTGCTTTTTAATATAGGCGATCGTCTTATTAATGATGGGTCCATACGAATACGAACGATGGGTTGAGATGACACTAATAAAGCTATTTAGCATGAGGTATTCAATCTCAACGGTCTTCACGATCGAGTCGCTCTCATCAATTAAGTTGATGTAATGGTCACTGAGAATGAACGCGGACTCGGAATCGACTCCCGCCTCAATGATCGCACGCGTAAAAATGGTGCAGCTAGCGACTAGAGAATATTTCAACGACTGCNNCACGATCAATGCGTTGGATTGCATAGACGAGCTTCTTTTCGTGCTCATAGGAAGGGTGCATATAGTTCTGATAGCGATTCTTCGCCATATTGCGTTCGAGGACGGCAGTAATGTCTAGCATGGATAATCTCCTTTAGGCTACCTGTTTAAGAGAGAATTTTACAATATAATCCGTATTTATAAATCGAAACTAATGTTAAGAATTTGTAATTAAATATTATATTATCGTGTAATATCAGTTTTGTAAAGGCTTTCAATTTTAGAAATACCAATAAAAATTATGAAATCTTCAGAAGAGGGGTATTGCAGATGAAGAAAAAAGTAGGGGCAGTAGTATTATCTGTAGCTATGTTATCCACGTTAGTCGCTTGTGGAGCAAAAAGTGATGATGGAGCAAACAAGGNNAGCGCAGACACAACGTCTAAAGGAACTGGTAAAAAAGCGGTTATTACAATCATTCAGAATAAAGTAGAAATCCAAGGTGCACTAGAGGATGCAGCGAAAGAATTCAATAAAACTCAAGATAAATATGAAGTACAACCATTAGGAGCAGCGGGTGACAACCTGATGACGGTGTTGCAGACACAATTCAGCTCCGCCCCAGAAAAAGCACCAACAATTTTCACAACAGCATCTGGCTCAGAGTTTCAAAAATACCTTCCATATATGGCACCCTTGGATGATATGAAAGCAGCTAGCAAAATTGTTGAAGGACAAGATACAGCAGCGCGTAGTGATGGTAAATTATATGGCTTGCCAGTTGCGCTTGAGGGCTTCGGACTTATCTACAATAAGGATATGTTCAAGGAAGCAGGCGTGAATGCGGACGATATTAAGACATGGGATGACCTTGTTGCAGCAAGTACCAAGTTGGAGCAAGTGAAAGGCGTGAAGAAGGCAATAGCGTATGCACAAGAGTCTTACTTCCGTTTCATGCATCCATTTAACTGGCCATTTGCATTAATGAAAGATACATCGGGTACGATTGCTAAGATTAATGCTGGCGAATTGAAGCTTCAAGATATTCCTGAATTGAAAGAGTACGTTGCTGATCTGGACAAGATCAAAGACCATACGAACTTGAGTAAAGATACGTATGATGAACAAGTTGCAGGCTTCGCGGCGGGCCAATATGCGATGATTCACCAAGGAAACTGGGCACAAGGTCTCTTGAACGATTATGATGTGAAATTTGAATATGGTTTCTTGCCAGTACCGTTCGAAGGTAATCAAGGTATTGCGGTAGGTAACAGTAACTTCTTCCGCGTGAACAAGCATGCATCGGAAGATCAACAAGCGGGTGCGAAGGCGTTCTTGGATTGGTTGCTAACTGATCCAGCGGGTCAGCACTATGTAACGGATGAGTTTAACTTTATCCCTGTGTACTCCGGTTTTGATACTAGTAAAATGGATCCGTTATCCCAAGAAGTGAACCATTATGCAAGTGAAGGCAAGACAGTGAAATGGGTATTCGATCAATTCCCAGCGGGAGCAGATCAAGAGTTTGCGAACCAAATGGAAAAATACTATGCAGGAAAATTAACGGGCGAGGGCTTGTTAGAAGCACTTCAGAATGTTTGGATGACTGCGGTTAAAAAATAATCGTATGGCTATGGAGGCTGCTTCTCGAATATTCGCNNCTCTTCCTGTTTTGTAGAAATGGATAAGAGGTGAAACCATTGAAGAAAAGTGTAAAGAGAAATTTAATAGCGGCAGCTTTTATTGTTCCATCATTATTCATCTTTATAAATGTAGTCATCATTCCATTCGTCATGGGGATTGTTTATTCTTTTACAGATTGGGATGGGTTTCAATTCGCGGGTTCTAAATTTGTAGGCTTACAAAACTATGTGCAGGTGTTTCAAGATTCAGATTTTCTTACATCATTCGGCCTGACATTTAAATATGCAGTATGCATGATTATTCTCGTTAACGTTATAGGACTTTCATTGGCGATGCTTGTGACTTCCAAAATAAAGTCGCGTAATCTCTTACGCTCAATCTATTTCCTGCCGAACTTGATCGGTGGTTTGATCCTAGGTTTCATCTGGAAGTTCGTATTCACGAAATTCTTCGTACAGGTTGGAGAAGTGCTTGGTAATAGCTCAATCTTCTTTAATTGGTTGGATGATCCGACTGCTTCCTTCTGGGCGCTGGTCTTCGTAGGAACATGGCAAATGGCCGGCTACGTCATGATCATCTACATCGCAGCTATTCAAGGTGTTTCGGATGAGGTATTGGAGGCAGCTGATATGGATGGCGCAGGCGGATGGATGCGATTCCGCAAAATTATGTTCCCATTGATTATGCCAGCCTTCACGATCAGCTTGTTCTTGACTCTGTCGAATGCATTCAAACAATATGATACCAATATCTCGCTAACGAACGGTGGTCCTTACGGTACAACCGAGCTTGTTGCAATGAATATCTTTAAAACCGCGTTTAGTATGAATCAATATTCGCTCGCGCAAGCCAAGGCGATTATCTTCTTCCTCGTCATCTTAGTTGTGACGGTTACGCAGGTCGTTATCTCGAAGAAAAGGGAGGTTGAACAATAATGAAACGTCGCAATAGATCATCTTCTATATTGCTTGAAGTTATCGCTTGGGTTAGTGGACTTCTCATGCTGCTACCTATCTATATTATGCTTGTGAATTCGTTCAAAGGACGTAGCGAGATATTCACAGATACGTTCGGCCTACCGGAATCTTTTTCTTTCGAGTACTATGCTGCGGCAATGGACAAGATGAACTTTTTGTCAGCATTTAAAAACTCGCTCTTAGTCTCTATCATTAGTATCGGTCTTATTATTATCTTCTCATCGATGACATCCTGGATGCTTGTTCGCCTGAAGAATAAGTTGTCGAATGGAATTCTCCTCTTATTTGTAGGTACAATGCTCATCCCGTTCCAATCGGTGATGATCCCGTTAATGCAATATTTGAACAAATGGGATATTCCATCACTTCATTTCTCTATGATTAATACACATTATGGCCTAATTTTCATGTATATCGGATTTGGGCTAAGTATGTCGGTCTTCCTCTATCATGGTTTTATTAAAGGGGTACCGATTGCTCTTGAAGAAGCGGCGATGATAGAGGGCTGTAATACGTGGCAGACATTCTGGAAGGTTGTATTCCCAATGCTTACGCCAATTACGATGACTGTAGGAATCTTGAATCTATTGTGGATTTGGAATGACTATTTACTTCCATCCTTAACCTTAACAAGCCCAGCGCTTCGTACCATTCCATTGTCAACCTTCTTCTTCTTCGGAGAATTTACAATTCAGTGGAACCTTGCAATGGCAGGACTTGTCGTATCGATTATTCCGGTTATTATCTTTTATCTGTTCGCACAGAAATACATTATTAAAGGCGTTATGGCAGGTGCAGTGAAATAAAATTGGATGAGGGGACCTTCATATGAAGTCGGGCTGGATTATTGAGAATCATCGGGATATGCAAGACCTCGGCGTTAGTGAGAGTATTTTTAATGTGGCTAATGGTTATGTAGGTGTTCGAGGTAATTTTGAAGAAGGTTATGAAGGTGACGAGCCAACGGTTCGTGGAACATATATAAATGCATTTTATGATATTACACCGATTCTATATGGGGAGAGCGCGTATGGCTTTCCCGATACACAACAAAAGCTTGTGAATGTGATGGATGTACAGGATGTGACCATTCATATTGGGGAGGAGAAGTTCAGTCTTTTCACAGGAACGGTCGTATCTGGGCGGCGTTATCTCGATATGCGCGAAGGTAAGTACGTACGGCACGTGCACTGGATTTCACCACAAGGTAAAGAGGCCGAAATTTCATTCACACGCATGGCGTCATTGACAACACTCGAATTGTTCACGATAGATATTGAGGTAACTCGTATCAATTGTCAGGATGAAGTGACGATTACCTCTGGCGTGAATGGCGATGTGAGTAACTATACGAATTCGAAGGACCCTCGTGTTGCATCGGGTCATGCCAAGCTATTGGATATGAAGAATATCGAGGTGTTCGACGAGACCTCCTTACAAATCGTGCTTGAGACAAATACGTCGAAGCTACAAGTGGCGGCAACAACAGTTCATCAGACAACGCCTGTGGTGAACGGTGAACTGATCAAGGGTGAGAAAAGTGTAATGGTGCGGTATGCGTTCCCAGCCGGTAAGGATATTGTTCAATTCACAAAATTCAACGTATTTACAGATACACGTCGACACGAAGATCCAGCTGCTCACGGACGTGAGTTGATGGCTTTGGTATTAACGCAAGGGATTCAAGCGGCTTACACGGCACAAGAAGTATATTTACAACATTTTTGGGAAATTGCAAATATCGAGATCCAAGGTGATGAGGTACTTGAGCAAGGTCTTCGATATAACTTATATCAGTTGCTGCAATCTGTGGGCAAAGATAAATACAGTAACATCGCAGCCAAAGGCTTAAGCGGGGAGGGCTACGAGGGACATTATTTCTGGGATACCGAAATCTATATCCTGCCGTTCTTCATCCTCTGTCAGCCAGAGCTGGCGAAGCAGTTGCTTCGTTACCGTTATACGATTCTAGGCGAAGCGAAGAAGCGTGCGCTAGAGCTAGGCCACAAGAAGGGGGCCGCTTACGCATGGCGTACCATTACAGGGGAAGAGTGCTCGGGGTACTTCCCAGCCGGTACGGCACAGTATCATATTAATGGTGATATTGCTTATACGTATATTCAATATTATCTCGCGACAGGCGATAAAGATTTCATTGCGGAATTCGGTGCGGAAGTCGTATTTGAAACTGCAAGAACTTGGATGGAGCTAGGCCATTATCATGAAGGTCTATTCAAGATTGATGATGTAACAGGTCCGGATGAGTATACGGCCATCGTAAACAATAACTATTACACGAATGTACTTGCAAAATATAATCTAGAGTGGGCTGCATCGTGGTATAAGCAGCTGGCAGAAACTCATCCTGCGGCATGGGAAGCTTTGTGTAGTCGCATGGGCTTAACAGCAGATGAGATTACAGCATTTGAAGAAGCGGCTGCGAAGATGTATCTGCCTTTCGATGAGAAGTTGAACATTCATGCACAAGATGATTCTTTCTTAGCGAAGAAGGTGTGGGGTTTCGAGAACACACCGGAAGAAAAACACCCACTGTTGCTTCACTATCACCCGCTACACATCTAACGTCATCAGGTGTTGAAGCAGGCCGATACGGTGCTGGCTCATTTCTTGCTCGAGGATGGCATTTCAACCGATGTCTTGCGGAACTCCTACGATTATTACGAAAAGCTGACAACTCATGATTCGTCCTTATCCTGCGCGATCTATAGCATCATGGCTTCGAAGTTAGGTTACTCGGACAAGGCGTACGATTATTTCATTGAAACGGCACGAATGGATTTGGATAACACGCATGGCAACACGAAAGACGGATTGCATATGGCGAACATGGGTGGTACATGGATGTCGATCGTCTATGGCTTCTCGGGTGTGCGGATCAAGGATGATCATTTGGCATTGAACCCGACATTGCCGAAGCAATGGAAGGGATACACCTTCACGATGCGTTACCGTCAAGCGACGATTACCGTGGAAGTGAACCATTTGAAGACGCAATTAATCGTGGATGCACAAGAGCTGATTCATATCAAAGTAATGGAGAAGCGCTTCAAGATTCCAATGGGCAAGACAATCATCACGGTATAATTTATATCCTTACAATTGAAATCCGAAGCGGCATGGGAAATTCCCCATGTCGCTTTATATTTTCTTATATTAATTAATTTCAACCGCTAAATGAACAGCTGAACATCACTCTCCAAAGCATCTCTTAAATAAGCCGCAGCATCGATAATCTCGACCTCTGGCAGCAGTTCTTCTGTTTTAAAGCCCATGATTTCGACGGAGAGCTTACAGGCATAGAACTTGATGTTTTTTTTACGAGCTCCTTTAAGAAAATGAATCAGCTTCGGCGCCCCTTGCTCCTCCATCATCTCCTCTAGCATCATCCGGCCCAGCCCGCTAAAATTCAAATGGGAGAGTGGCAGCTGCCCAGGGCCCTTTGGTGTAATGACATCCATCAGCTTCTCATAAATACTCTTATCCTCTAGCGTCATTTTCTCCGGATCACGCACCAGAAACAAACCCCAGAAAGAGAAAAACATCGTAACCTCAACATCAATATCTCTCGCAGCATTCGCTAAGATCAATCCCGCCATAGCTTTGTCGTATTCTCCGCTGAACATCAGAAGATTTATTTTTTTACTCACCTACATAGTCCTCCCGTTACTTATTTTGAATTATAAAAAAGTATAAGTTTCACGATATACGTTATCCTTATAATTCTCGCATAAACGCTACCGTCCTTATAAGGACNNCGCCGAAGGCGTTTTAGCTTGGAATGTCATTAGTATGGTTGTGGAGGGGAGAAGTATGCGAAGGGACCTTCCGAATTTATAAAAAAAAGCCCCCTTACGGGAGCTTCATCACCTTTATTTTGTTACCTAGCTTCTACTAATGTACTTCAGAATCTTTAGATTCCGGATCTAACGTGCTGCGGATATCATGGTAACGGGCGGAAAG
>DOJM01000406.1:3882-9333 GCA_003529225.1 Paenibacillus sp. | reverse complement strand
ATTATTGAGGATCAGGGTCCTCAAATATCTGAGCTTGTGCACGCGGTGAACGCTATCTCTATTGTAGGCGTTGATCCGATATCCCTTGGCGTACTGGAACCTCCAAGCCGTTACGGCGCTGATATTGTCTGTGGAGATTTGCAGCCGCTGGGCATGCATATGAACTATGGTGGGGGCCAAGCCGGATTCATCGCTACCCGGGATGAAGAGACTTATGTGATGGAATATCCATCCCGCCTGTTCGGTATTGTTCCTACTGAAGTGGAAGGTGAATATGGCTTCGGTGATGTAGCCTATGAGCGTACATCCTTTGCCCAACGGGAGAAGGGGAAGGAGTCGGTGGGAACACAGACAGNNGCTTGGACCAGTGGGGATGCAGGAAGTTGGGGAGACCATTATACAGAAATCTCAATATGCTGCGAATAAGCTGTGTGCCATTCCCGGGGTCTCTTTGCGCTTTGAAGATACAGCCTTTTTCAAAGAATTTGTCTTAGATTTCAACGAGACTGGAATATCTGTTGCTGAGATTAACAAGCGTCTTTTAGAAGTAGGGATTTTCGGAGGAAAAGATCTATCCTCCGCTTATCCCCAGTGGGGAGAATGTGCTCTATACTGCGTAACTGAAATTCATATGCAGGCAGATCTGGACCGGCTTGCCTCAGCTATCGAGAACATTGTCTGCAAGAATTAATAGTACAGAAGAGTAGGAGGAAAGCCATGAAACGGATTCGTAGAGATCATAAGGTGCGCCGCTTTCACCAGGCCAAATGGGATGAACCGGTGATCTTCGAGCTTCACCGATCGGGTGAGCGCGGAGTGATTCCGCCGGGCACTGAGGCTGGGATTGCCGAGGTTGTCGGTCAAGGCTCAGCCCGAATTCCATCAGCGATGCGGCGAAAAGAAGCGCCGGCGCTTCCCGAGATCGGTCAGGCCAAAGTTCTTAGGCATTATTTAAGACTTTCCCAAGAGACTTTGGGTTCAGATCTTAATGTAGAGATCGGACAGGGGACGTGTACGATGAAGTATATTCCCCGTATCAATGAAATGCTTATACGTACCCCAAATCTGATGGAACTGCATCCTCTGCAGGATGCTGGATCCGTTCAAGGAATCCTGGAAATCTACTTTAGGCTGGACCAGGCGATGCGTGAAATATCAGGGATGAATGCTTTCTCGTTCCAGCCAAGCAGTGGTACTCAGGCCTTGCTGGCCATGGCTTCCATTGTTCGGGCATACCACGATTCACGCGGCGAGGGAGACCAACGGGATGAGATCATTACGACCATCTTTTCACATCCGTCCCAAGCGGCGACCGCAGCTGTTAAAGGATATAAGATTATTACACTGCATCCTGACGAAGACGGATTCCCGGATCTGGAGAAGCTGAAGAATGCCATTTCTGAACGCACGGCGGGTTTCGTCGTGGCCAATCCGGAAGACACAGGTATATACAATCATCGTATCCGCGAGTTCACGGACGTGGTTCATGAAGCAGGAGGAATCTGCTTCTACGATCAGGCGAACGCGAATGGGCTGCTGGGTATTACCCGGGCCAAGGAAGCCGGGTTTGACATGTGTTTCTTCAACCTGCATAAGACCTTTGCTGCACCTCACATGTGCGGAGGGCCGGCTACAGGCGCTCTTGGGGTAACCGATTCCCTTAAGCGTTTCCTGCCCGGTCCGCTTGTTGACTGGGACGGTAGTCGTTATGTCCTTGTAGAGCAAAGCGGTGATAGCATCGGCAAAGTCCGCAGTTTCCACGGGGTGGCCCAGACTGTACTTCGTTCCTACGCTTGGATTATGAGCCTGGGGCCAGACGGTCTTAAGAATGTGGCCCAAATCGCTGTACTGAATAATAACTACCTGTATCACAAAATTCTGCAAATCCGCGGAGCTAGCGCTCCTTACATCAAGGGCCGGCGTCTTGAACAAGTAAGGTACAGTTGGAAGCAGCTTACGGATGAGACTGGGATAACGACAGAAGACATCACCCGCCGGATGTGTGATTTCGGCCTGCATTATTGGACATCCCATCATCCGTACATCGTTCCGCAGCCGTTCACCCTGGAGCCGACTGAATCTTATTCGAAGGAAGATCTTGATGAATATATCGAGGCGCTGACCCATATTTCGAATGAAGCTTACACGCAGCCGCATATCGTCAAATCAGCTCCGCACAACAGTACCGTTCACCGGAATGTGGAATCTTCTCTTGATGATCCTGCAAAGTGGTGTATCACGTGGCGGGCTTATCTAAAGAAGACACAGCCGGAATAGGGCTTGGCCCTACAATTAAAATATACATTTGAAAGTAGAGGGGCTCCGAATGGAGCCCTTCCTATTTGATTGTATCACCAAGGAAAGGGGTTATGGGTATGTCTGGGTATATGAGGAACTTGCTACGCCTGTCTGTCGGCGTCCGCCGGTTTCTTATGACAGAAGCCATGTATGGCATCGGCATCGGTATGTATTCGCTAGTTCTTAATTTGCATTTGCTGTCCAAAGGAATGAAGGAGGATGAAATCGGGCTGCTCATGTCCATAGGTATACTGATCATGGGTGCATTGGCTATTCCTGTATCCATATCTGCAAACCGTATAGGCCGTAAAAAGCTGCTGGTATCCGGCATCATGTTTATAGCGGCAGGAAGTGCACTTTATGCGATTGGCAATCACTCCGGCATATTCTATTTGGCTCAAACTTTGGTCTCGATTGGCCTTACTCTTGTGGAGACGACGGAGGTGCAGTTGCTATTTCACTATTGTGCCTCGCGCAAGGAAGAAGCAAGTGCCTTCTCCCTGATGTTTGCCGTGTTTACGGCATTTACAGGGGCAGGAACCCTGGCTGCCGGATACTTGCCGAATTCGGCTGATAGCGGGGATGGATATGGGCTTACGCTACTGCTTGCTGCACTGGTTTTCGTTGTTCACAGTATGATTAGAGGACTCTGGCTTCCCTCTGAGGGGAGGGAAAGCGAAACGGTTAGAACCTCTGAAGTTCTGGAAGTGAACAGTGAAGTCTCTAGTTTGAGGAAAAAGCTGCCTTCCGGCACACTCTGGTTGTTCTCGGTATTCATGGCCCTGCTCGGAGGAGCGATAGCCATCACTGGGTCATTTCTTAATGTAATTGTAAAGTATAGACTGAACTGGATGGATGACAAAGTGTCAATTCTGCTGGCGGTAAGCGGAGTTGTTTTGTTTGCAGCTTCTTTAATGACGCCTTACGTATTAGAGCGTTTTGGCCACAATGTGGCCATCGTATCTGTCTTTTTGGTTAACATACTCGTGTTCGCCTCTTTATCCTGGGCTATGCCAGTCTGGATGTTCACAATTGTGTTTCTGGTTCGCGGGGGAGGGCTTACGATGCTGTCTAATCTGCTGGATAGTCAGTTGATGTCTGCCTTTAAGGAGCGGGAGAGGAATCTCTACGCAGGGATGAGATCCGTATTTCGGAGCCTCGGATCATCCGGCGCCGCTCTGCTTACGGGATGGATTTTGATTGGACAGGATTATGAAATGCCCTTTTTTCTGACATCTGTAGTATTGCTTCTCTGTCTGGTTTATTACATCTGGTTCATACGCCCAATTCTGGATAAAAGGCTGAAAGAATGAATCACTCAGTACAACGTTCATTAGAATAATTCAATCTGGACAGCAGCATGAATACTCCATCCGGTTAAATTGATCTAACGATAAGGGGCTGTCCAAAAACCCATGTAAAAAGGATATAGGACGCCTCTGCATTAAATCCATCCGAAGAAGAACTTATATCTTATGGGTTTGTTGTTTCTTTTTGCCCACTCCCTAATTTCCTCCATGCCATTAACCGTATTCTCCTTTTTAAAAGTAAAGTACAGATGTAGTGGAACCAACTTTTTATCAACAGTCTTAATTCCAATTCGTTTACCATCGATAAACACTGAACTTATTTCATCCGCATCGTATCTTTTCTTATTTAAAGAAATAATAAAATTGTGGCCAATTGTAATACTCTTAGAACTAAGAAATCGATAGAGTAAAAATATGATAATAATGAATATAAAGATGAACCATATTCTTGGAAAGAAGAACAGGAAGTCAGGTGTGCGGTTAGTACTAATATGCATAGTAATTATCAAGGAAACTTCTGAAATACACATTGCAAATAGTGTTTTCATTACGTTTGGATGTTTGATTGAAAGAGACGTTTCATGAAATCTCAAGTTACTTCATCCTTTCTCCTGTAATTCAAAGGCTCCGATAGGTATTTAACTGTTTTACGTGTAAAGACAGAGAGCAATACTTCTATACGGTTGTTATCCATATGATTTTACCATATATTGTGATATCAGCGCTTGATCATGTTNNGTTGCGCGGGCTAATGCTTATTTTTTTCTATGTAAGGCCCCTTATCAGGAGTAACCATTGAATTACAAAGCTTTGGAAGTTATACTTTGATGAGAAAAACGGACCCGCTTTTCCTTTAACAGATCCGTCCTTTATAAGGTACGGATCTTATTTTTCGTAGGTATAATTTCATTCAGATATGGAGGCGTAACCTTGCAGCTAATCAATCAATCCGAAATACAAGAGAGGATCGACCTGCTTAAAGATCAGGATCTATATATCCATCTTGAGATGACAACGGGAGCCTACGCTGCCCATTTTGATAGTTCAAAGCATCCGGCTGCTACTTTCATTACCAATGCTGTGATCCGATATTCCCATGGTTCAATTTCCGGAAATGGACCTTATCGGGTAGGCTTGAAAATGTTACAGGGCTGGGTGTACTCGGAAGGACTAACTCACTATGAAGAGAGTGAGACCGAAAGATTAATTCTGGCCGGTCATGACAGCCAAGGCAAACTGGTCGTATCCTTACAATTAAGCCGGGAGCCGTTCTAATGGTAGAGGAGATGAGAAGTTCAGTGGAACGACATATTCTAGTTATATTACCGCATCCGGATGACGAGGCCTTTGGTGTATCTGGAACGCTAGCTAAACATGTGCAAAACGGCACCCAAGTCACCTATGCTTGTCTGACACTAGGAGAAATGGGACGGAATATGGGCGTTCCGCCCTTTGCGAATCGGGTAACCCTCCCAGAGATACGCAAAAAGGAGCTGGAAGAATCCTGCAGAGCGATTGGAATACAGGATTTGAGAATGCTTGGTTTCCACGATAAGACGATTGAATTTGAGGATCAAGACCTGCTCGATAGTCATATTGATGCGCTTCTGAAGGAGCTTAATCCCTCATTGATTATTACGTTCTATCCGGGGTACAGTGTTCATCCCGATCATGATGCTACCGGAGCCGCAGTGATTCGAACCGTTGCCAAGCTACCTAAGGAAGACAGACCTCCTGTTCACTGCATAGCTTTCGCCAATAATATTGAAGAGATTGGAAAGCCTCAGGTTATCATTAATGTGAAAGATTTCCTGAAGCAAAAGATGGCGTCCATTCAAACGCA
>DOJM01000406.1:0-3833 GCA_003529225.1 Paenibacillus sp. | reverse complement strand
TGAACTGTTAGGCAGCAAAACGCTAGAGGATAAAGAAATCCAAGATCGTTTTGGAATAGAGCATTTCTGGATCTATCCATTTGAATGATATTAAGTCCGAGCATAAACGCTCGGGCTTTTTCTTTGGGGCCCCCTGCCCTTGGCATGCTTTATTTTTCTAATATAAGGTGTGAATATCTGTGTCTTTTTTCAAATATATGGTAAGGTTTAGGAGGTTGATCAACCAAACCGGCTTCGTTAGGCCAGGAGGTGTATTCGTTTGAAAAAATCATATTTAAATCTCATTTGTGGAATAGTCATTCTTTTGCTTGTATTCACTGCATGCAGTAAGGACAGACCCAAGTATGCTGAGCTTTTCACACATGTGGAAGAGCATCGGGCTGTGTTCATGCAATCGCGTGAAGAAGGGCTTGCTGCTTTGCAAATTGCGGNNACGATACAACCTTGGGTACAATTATGCAGGATGATATCTTAACCGTGAATCAAAAGGAGTTTATACAGCAGATTGTGGTAGATGTTAAGACCAATAAAATCATTGGTTACCGGGTAGGAACGGTCTTCCCTAGATCGGAAAGCGGTTATCAAGATTCGAGAGAACTGGTACATGCTTTTATGAACCAATACAAACCTGCGGATGAGGAGGAGGCTGAAAAAGTCGAAAAATCTATCCTAACGATTGACAGGATGACTCTTCCGCTAAAGCCATCAATAGGCTCTATCGAAGAATCATGGTCATACGGCAAGGGCGAGGATAAATTGTATATAACCTACAGGATGTCGAACAGTTTTCAAAGTGATGATGAATTGCCTTTGAACTTTTATTTCAGCTATGAGGGGGAGTAAGGAACGAAGAGATAAGATGTGATTTACAAAAAAATACACAAAGACTATTATATTTCTATAGGTAATTNNTCCTAAACAATTGTTCGGACTTAACTGGAGGATCAAATGAAGAAGCACGACAAAATCATTTCCTTCATCTTCATACTTGTTATGATGGTGACGGCTATTTACTGGGCCATTTCGACTCAGAGCTGGACCCTATTGGGCACCCTCGCTTCTGTGGCCTGTTTCGGACTTTTTGTACTATTGGGGCTCCGCACTATACCTGTATTGACGGATTTTGTTCTGACGAATCCAGCACCTGAAGTGACCTGGAAGAGTAAGGAGCAGGATAGAAGACAGGCTTGGCTTTATATTATTGGATGGATATTGGCGAGTCGTGTCCTGCTTATGCTCATCGGGTATTCATTTTTGATCATACAGAATGGTTATTCAGGTGGCCTGCTTAGCAAAATGGCAGAGACTTGGCATATCTCTGGAATCGATGCTGCTAGTTATTTGGGCATTGCTGAGAATGGATACGTGACCGAGGGTGATGCGAGATTCCATATTGTGTTCTTTCCCTTTTTTCCAAATTTAATATGAGTGGTTCAGGCATTCGTAGGGAATTATCTCGTTTCTGGATTCATTGTTTCAAATATCACTTCAATTGTCGCAGCTTTGGTCGCTTATGAGCTTGCTGCACTAGATATGCTGCGAAAGAATGCCATGCGGGTCGTGAAATATATTTTCATATTCCCTGCCGCGTTCTTTTTCTTCATTCCGATGACCGAAGCTCTATTTCTGGCATTATCTTTGATGTGTTTATATTTTGTGAGAAAAAAGGAATGGCTGATCGGATGCTTATGCGGTGCACTTGCAGCTTATACACGTTCTCCCGGAGTGCTTCTAATTGTACCGGTTGCGATTGAATTTGGACGTGATCTGATGGGCAACTATAAGCTATTAAGTAAAAAAGCCTTTATACATAGAATCATCAGCGGTGTCAGTTTTCTCGCTATCATATCAATGGGCTTGCTGGCCTATCTGTTTATTAATTATCACGTGACGGGAAACGCGTTTCAGTTCAGTATTTACCAGAGAGAGCATTGGTCTCAAAGGTTTTATCTCTTTTTTGATACGGTAAGATATCAGATGGAATATGCTGTGGGCACCTTTAAGAGTGGAGATAGTCGTTCTTTTCTCGGCTTATGGCTGCCCAATTTAATCGCTATATTCTCAGCACTAATTATCATGTTCATGGGTGCAAAAAAGATACGGCCTTCATACACCGCCTATTTCATCGTGTATTTTGCGTTCGTAGTGGGAGCTACCTGGCTGCTGTCAGCCCCGCGGTATTTACTTGTTGCATTTCCACTAGCTTTTGCTGCTGTCGCGCTCACTGAAGAGAAATCAAAGGATGCTATCCTTACTGTAGTTTCTGTTGTGGCGAGTCTTTTGTATTTAGCGATGTTTGTGGCAGGATATCCAGTGTACTGAGGAATCATGTTAAAATAGGGGGAGCGCCTAGCTGCGTTCTCCTTTTCTTGCGAATAACCTTATAGAAATGATGGTGGGTATGAAGATTGAGTACGACAATCAGGTGATCGAGTTTAATGTTCAATATGGAAATGGCAAGAAAATCTCCATTCATATAGATTCTTCAGGGCGTATAACACTCAAAGCTCCCAAGAAAACAAGTGAAGAGACGATTAAAAGCGTGGTTGAGCGTAATGGGAAATTAATCGTGGAGAAGCTGCAGAGCATTGAAGCGAACAGAGAAACGCCAAAGCTCAAAGAGTATGAAGAAGAGGGTAAATTCCTGTATTTAGGAAAATATTATTCGCTGCAAGAGCTAATAGAGACAAAGGATTTAAATGAGGAAGAGCTTAAACTTAAACTGAAGAAATTCTATTTCGCTAGCTGCAAGAAGATTGTAGGCGAACGGATCAATAAATATCAGACACAGCTTAGAGTAAAGCCTAAGACGATTGACATTGTAGAGTCTAGAACCAAGTGGGGAAGCTGTAGCTCGGATAAAAAGCTAACCTTTAACTATCGCCTAGCGATGGCTCCAGTGGAAGTTATCGATTATGTAATCATCCATGAACTGTGTCATTTACTTCATATGAATCATGACCGCTCTTTTTGGCGAAAGGTTGGAAGCCTCATNNAATAAAAGGAAGATAAGAGGTAAAACTATGTTCACTAATTGAACTGGGAAAAATTTAAGTGCGGAGGTAAATGATAACACAGAATAAAGGAAATTCACAACGCCAGATTCGAACTTCAATTCTTTGTTTGATCTGTGCCTGCACCGTCCTATTAAGTGGCTGCTCTAAAGCTACCAATGAAACCATACAAGTAACTCCAACGCCTACAACAGAAGCCACTGCACCTGCGGCTACGAACAATGCAACAGAACAACCCAATGCATCATCCGGTACAAATACAGAGGGACTTCCGGCGGATGTTAGCGTTCAGAGAGTCATTAAGGAAGTCGCTTTAAAAGATGGCTATCATAAAATGATTGAGCTCCTGACAGACGGCGGAAAGATGGTTACCATTACGGATCCGAGCCAAAAGATTGTTTTGCAGCAGATTGAATATGATGGGAAGATTACTACGTCTAATGGTAAACAGGTTACCGTTAAAGTCGAAGGTGGGGGAGAGCAGACCATAACCATCCCCGATCATGTAGTGATCGAAGATGAGGACAAGCTTGGATTGATGCCAGGTGTTGATATCGAGTGGACAGTGAATGCCGAGGGGCAAATCGAAAGTGTTGAACTGGAAGACTAAAGAGATACTGAGGTGGCTGGCTAAATGAAATTTCTAATCGTATTTGGCAGTATAGTGGTTCCCATCGCCATGCTAATGATACAATGGAAATGCATAAAGTGGCGTATTGTTTTTAATGTAGCTTCTGTGTTGTCTACACTTATTTTAGGTAATATTTCTGCCCTAGCTATATATGAAATATTAAGAGATAACACGGTATTTATGACCTC
>DOJM01000409.1:3695-9771 GCA_003529225.1 Paenibacillus sp. | reverse complement strand
CGTTTCGCTAATGAGATCTTAACCAACGATGATGTACTCCTCATGACGACAATATGAACTAAATATGAATAGGCAAAAAAATACTACGGCAGCGCAAGTAAGAGATCTTACCTGCACTACCGTAGCATGAACAATGAGGCGCGCGTTCAACCCCTCGCAAGAATACCCTTGAACGCTAATTACGCTGTGGGCGCTATATTGGCAAGGTAATGATGATAGTCGTTCCTTGGCCGGGTTCGCTTTCCACTCGGATATCCCCTTTATGAAGCGATACGATCTGTTTAACGATGGCTAGTCCCATCCCGCTACCGCCATACTTGCGACTGTGGGAACGATCAGCCTTAAAGAAGCGTTCAAATATACGATCTTGGTCCTCGGGAGAAATACCAATGCCAGTGTCGGATATTCGGACGGTTACATTGTTCAAATCTTGTTTGATGCTAACGTTAATCACACTGTCATCCTTGGAGAATTTGATACTATTTCCAAGGAGATTCGTCCNNCATGGTCAGCCCATACGACTACTGGTTTCAAAGCAAGCTCAAAACTGATGTTGCGCGCCGACCATTGGGGCTGTATCGCCACAATTACTCGTCTGATCTGTTCGTCAAGACTGAACGTGATAAGTCGCAGTTGTTGGGATTGTGATTCAAGAACACTCAGCTTTAACAGACTATCGCTCATCTTGGACATCCGCTCCGCTTCAGCAATAATAATATCGAGATAACGATTCCGTTCATCCTCTGTGAGAGCAACTTTCTTGAGCGCAATAGCATAACCAGATATGGAGGTGAGCGGAGACTGAACCTCATGGGATACATTCGTTACGAACTCCCTGCGCATTTGCTCAAGCTGCTGCAGATCATGCATCATTTCCTCGAAGCTATTAGCCAAGGTACCTAGCTCACCCGTCTGCTTAATATTCAATTCGACGTTGAAGTCCCCAGTTGCTATTCGCCTAGTCGCCTTTGTCAGCCTTTTGATCGGTCTCACTAGAAACATGGAAGCGACCAGTATCAACACACTTCCCGTTATTAACGAATACGCCAAAAAAGTAAATAGCAAATTCCTCGTAGAAGAAATAGTAGGAGGCACAAGCGGCTCCACAAACATCGCCTTCGTTCCCATTTCAGTTTTTAAAGGCAGCCCTAAGAGGTTGGAAGAAGACATATTCGGTTTAACTTGAACAGCTTGCCCCTCCAATACTTTCTTTAATTGCTCCTTAGTCACGGTAGCAGGGCTCTCTCCATTAAGCACTCCGTAAGACTGGTACTCGCCGTTCTCATCGTAAATTCGAATATGATAGGAATCAAGCTGCTTCATTCCACTTACGAGTGCATCCGCCTCACGTAGCGGTAAGGCTTCATATATGCTGGCAATGTCTGAACCGAAGCGAAGTAATGGAATGCGCAAGTTTTCGTTTAATTTATCTTGAAATACCCAGGTCGTCACAAATAAAGCAATCAATGTGCCTCCGATCACGGAGATCAGAAAGGTTAGAACAACACGTGTGTATAAGGANNAGGATTTGATCATTCGTAAACCTCAAGCCGATAGCCAAGCCCCCGCACCGTCTCGATTCGAAAATCGGGTGTAGTCGCAAACCGTTCGCGTAGACGTTTAATATGTACGTCTATCGTTCGATCATCTCCAGCGTAATCAATCCCCCAGATCTGATCGATTAGCTGCTCGCGCGTATAGACTTGTCCGGGTGTTCCAGCGAGCTTATATAGCAATTCGAACTCCTTAAGTGGCAACGTGAATGACTCCGTCCCTCTCATCACCTTATAGGTCTGGCGATCAAGGATGACGTCACCGAAATGGATCGTCTGAGTAGAGCCAATCTTGTATCGCTTCAATAAGGATCTAACACGAACCGTCAACTCCAGCGGATCGAATGGCTTCGTCAAATAATCGTCTGTCCCCAGTTCGAAGCCCTTCACCTTCTCCCAGGTTTCACCTCTCGCAGTTAGCATAAGCAAGGGAAGATCCGGATTGGCTTTTCGGAGCTCTTTACATAACGTCCACCCATCCATAATCGGCATCATGATATCGAGTACAACAAGATCAACCTGCTTTGAGCCGTAAACGGCTAACGCTTCTTTGCCGTCTGCAGCTTCGGCTGTGTCAAATCCGTCGTTACGTAGAAATAAACAGACGAGTTCGCGAATGTTCGCGTCGTCGTCAGCAACTAGTATAGTAGGCATTCGTATCCTCTTTTCCTGTTATCCGTCCTAGCCATTATACTACAATGTACTTCCAGCCAAGAAGGAACGCCTTCGGCATCCTTAGAAGATATACTCTCTTATATTTCAAAAAAGAGCGTCTAACACGGTAATCCGCGTGTAGACGCTCTTGGAGTCGTTTGACTTCACCTTCAAACGACTTACTTCTTATTCATCTTAAACTTCAGGAAGAGCTCATTGTAATGAGCAAGCATCCGTTTTCCAAGATTATCATACACCTCAAGCCGATCCGTAATCTCAGCAGGCGGGTAGAACCGGGTATCCTCGGAAGTCTCCTTCGGAAGTAGCTCCAGCGCAGGAATGTTAGGTGTGGAATAGCCTACGTATTCTGCATTCTTAGCCGCTACATCTGGGCGAAGCATGAAGTTAATGAACTTATGCGCTCCATCCACATTATCCGCAGTTCGTGGAATGACCATGTTATCAAACCACTTGTTCGAGCCTTCCTCAGGCACTACATAATCCAGTTTATCATTCTCATCCATGATCTCAGAAGCATCACCGGACCACACAATCCCGACCGCAGCCTCTTCATTGGCAAGCAGCATCTTGATCTCATCTCCGACAATTGCTTTTACGTTAGGAGACAGCTTATTCAGCTTGGTTAGTGCCTCTTGAAGATGTCCTTCATCCCGGTCATTAACGGAATAGTGTAGGCTGTTCAAGGCCATACCCATCACTTCACGCGCTCCATCCACTAGGAAAATGTTATTCTTCAGCCNNCCTGCTGTCCCAGAGGGAATCCCAGCTGGTGAAGTCCATCCCTTGGGTCATGTCAGGATTGAAAATAATCCCAACCGTTCCCCAGAAATAAGGTACGGAATACTTGTTGCCAGGATCGAAAGAAAGGTCCATAAACCGCGGATCAATATTCTTTAAATTCGGAACCTTACTATGATCCAACGGTATGAGCAAATTTTCTTCTTTCATCTTGGCAATGGCGTAATCCGAAGGAATTACGACATCAAAGGTAGTTCCACCCTGTTCCACTTTCGTTAACATGGCTTCATTAGAGTCAAAGGTTTGGTAAATGACCGTTAATCCGGTCTCTTTTTCAAATTCCTTCAACAGATCAGGATCGACATAGTCGCCCCAGTTATAGATAGTCAGTGTATTCCCTCCGGAATAGCCCTCTCTCGAGTTCATCCAGGAGCCCAAGTACATTAGCGCGAATGCCGTGATCATGATCGCCAGAAAAGCATTTACCAGCTGTTTCATCTAGGCACCCCCGCTTCCGCTACTGGCTCCGCCACAGCTTCCGAGGTATTCTGACGGTTCTTCTTAAGGGTCAGGAAGTAATAACCGACAACGAGCAGTATCGTGAACAGGAAGATCAGTGTCGATAGCGCATTAATGGATAACGACACCCCTTGCCGAGCTCTGGAATAAATCTCAACCGATAGCGTCGAATAACCATTACCCGTTACGAAGAACGTAACTGCAAAGTCATCCAGTGAATACGTAAGTGCCATGAAGAATCCACTAAAGATCCCCGGTTTGATAATGGGCAGAATAACCTTAGTCAGAACATCCTTGCGGCTTGCTCCGAGGTCACGTGCTGCATCCGTCAGTGAAGGACTCATATCCTGTAAATGCGGCAGAATCATCAATACGGCAATCGGTACACTGAACGCGACATGCGAAAGCAGGACGGATACGAAGCCAAGCTTGATGCCTGCAATGGTGAACAGGATCAGGAACGATGCACCGATAATGACATCCGGACTGACGATCAACACGTTGTTCAGAGATAACAAGGTGTTTTTAGCACGGCGGTTCTGTACACTCTTAATGGCCAGTGCACCAATAATAGCGATAAGAGTGGCGATAGCCGAGGACAGAAGCGCGATTACAAGCGTGTTGATCATGATGATAATCAGACGTGTATCCTGAAGGACCTCGCGGTAGTAATCCAGCGTAAAGCCCTCGAACTTGTGCATCGTCCCTCCACTGTTGAACGAATAGTACATCAGATAGAAGATTGGCGCATACAGAACAGCGAACACTAGCACTAGGTACAGATTGGAGAACCCGTTTTTATTTCTCATTCCGCACCCCTTTCCGCGATCCGCCTGTAATAATCATAAACAGCGCCATAATAGCAATCAGAAACACTGCAACCGTGGAGCCCATACCCCAGTCCTGTGTGACCAGAAAATGCTGCTCAATCGCAGTGCCGAGCGTAATGACCCTGTTGCCAGCAATCAGACGAGTAATCATAAACAGGGACAGCGCTGGTATGAATACCGCCATACATCCGGCACGCACACCCGAAATAGTCAATGGAAAAATAACGCGCCGGAACGTCGTCCAGCCCGAAGCACCCAGATCACGTGCCGCATCCAGCAAGGATAAATTAAGATCCTCCAAAGCGCTGTAGATCGGCAAGATCATGAATGGGATAAAGATATACACGGATACAAATACAAAGCTGAAGCCCGTAAATAAAATTTGCTGTTCCCCGATTCCAAGCAGATCAAAGAAATTGTTGATCGGTCCGAACGTGCCGAATATGCCAATAAAGGCGTAAGTTTTCAGCAGCAAATTAATCCATGTCGGTAAAATAATCAGCAATAACCATAGCTGCTTATGCCTCGTTCTCGTCAACAGATAAGCCGCCGGATAGGCGACCAGCAAAGAGAATGCTGTAATCAAAAACGCATACCAGAATGAGGTCAGCGTCATTTTTAAGTACACAGGTGTAAAGAAGTTCACGTAGTTATCTAGCGTAAGATGCCCATCCAGATCAAATAGAGAATAATAGATGACAAGCAGCACTGGTGCGATTACAAACAAGGCGATCCAAAGGTAATAAGGGATGAGATAATACGATCTGCCCTTATTCTTCATGACTCTCCACCTCGCCGTAAGCCTCCAGACGTTTGTCGAACTCTTCCTCCGTTTCACCAAAACGCATAACATGAATCGCTTCCGGATCAAAATAAAGGCCAATTTCACTACCTACAGTCGCCTTACGTGTAGAATGCACAAGCCATTCATGTCCGGATTCATCATAACAACTGATTTCATAATGGACCCCCCGGAACAACTGGGAATCCACTCGCACACGTAGCTTACCCTGTTCCAGTGTTGAAATCTCCAAATCCTCGGGACGTATAACAATCTCCACGGATTCGTTTGGTTTAAGCCCGGCATCGAAACATTCAAAGCGGCGTCCGTTAAACTCCACCAGATAGTCTTCAATCATAACACCCGGAACAATGTTGGACTCGCCAATAAAATCAGCCACGAAACGGTTAATTGGCTCATCATAAATATCGTTAGGTGTACCGCTTTGTTCAATTTTTCCTTTGTTCATGACAAAAATCCAGTCGGACATCGCGAGTGCCTCTTCCTGGTCATGTGTAACAAAAATAAAGGTAATGCCAAGTCGTTGCTGCATTTCACGCAGTATGTACTGCATCTCTGTTCGCAGCTTCAGATCGAGCGCAGATAGCGGCTCGTCCAGCAAAAGAACCTGCGGCTCATTCACAATCGCACGAGCAATGGCCACGCGCTGACGTTGACCACCGGACATTTCATTAATGGCACGCTGCTCGTAACCCACAAGGTTAACGAAACTTAGCGCTTCCTGCACCTTCTTCGTGATGACGTCTTTCTTAAGCTTCTTAATGCGCAGTCCGAAAGCCACATTCTCGAATACGTTCAGGTGTGGAAATAATGCATAATCCTGAAAGACCGTATTGACCTGCCGCTCATTGGCTGGAATGTGGTTGATCACTTTACCGTTTAAATAGATAGAACCGCTTGTTGGCTCTGCGAACCCAGCGATCAATCGTAGAATAGTCGTTTTACCACAGCCTGATGGA
>DOJM01000409.1:3326-3556 GCA_003529225.1 Paenibacillus sp. | reverse complement strand
CTAATAAGCGACAATTCCTCCTCTCATTCGACACTCCAATAGATATAGCATATTCGATTGTACCATTATATGCGATAGCTTACATGAATAAGGAATGCGTAAACTTAACAACTTTGTAAAATATCCAGTCCTCCAAGCCTTTTTTAAGGTGTTATAATGAAAACGAACTGAAAGACCAGACAGCTTTTTCATTTTTTTCCGAAAGAAGATGAATGATAATGAACGAGGGG
>DOJM01000409.1:2854-3188 GCA_003529225.1 Paenibacillus sp. | reverse complement strand
ATCCTCATCACCCAAGCCAGTGTTAAAGCATCGCTAGAAAAAGGAATCTACCGCCTGATCGGCATTATTCTTGGCGGGATCGTTAGCCTAATTGTTGGCCAGTTTTTTGATGTAGGTGGACTTTCTATCCTGCTCATTCTACTCATCGGGATTGGCATCGCTACGGCCTGTAAGATGAACATTCAAGCTGTCTCACAGGTGGGTGTTACTTCCGTCCTGGCTCTTACTTTTTACCATAATGACTACGTGCTTTGGAGAATAGGGGAAACGTTCATTGGTGTGCTGATCGCCCTGGCCATCAATATGATTATCGTGCCGCCGAACAGGTTCGTCA
>DOJM01000409.1:380-2835 GCA_003529225.1 Paenibacillus sp. | reverse complement strand
AAGGTAAAAGCATTGGCATTCGAAGGAAGTCTTCTGCTTGCAGATGCATTAAAAGATCTCGTAGGCGTAAGACGTGATTCTCCGAAAGACAATTTGCTGGAGGAAGCAGGTAAACTCCTGTCGAATAGCAGCCGGGAACAGAAAGAAATGTTCTATACCCTCANNCCGGGGTGAACTGAAGGGGCTCATACAGGCTACCTCACATCTAAAAAGCATTCATTCCTATGTCAAAGAAATCGCCGACGATATTCGTCTTCTGCCAGCGCATCATGCCTCTTCGGACTGGATGAAGGATGTGCTGGAGTCAACCGCAGATTGCATTGCTCTTTATGGAACCACAACCTTATCAGACGCCGAATGCCAACGTTCTCTTGCGGATTGTATAGAGCGTGCTCGTGACCTGCAATTGGCAAGCTTCTCTGAACTGCAAGGGAATTGTTCGCTATCAAGTATTCGTGATCTTGGTGCGGTCTTCAGTCACTTAAACCGGGTGCTGGAGGAAGTAGAACGTGCTAAATCTGCTACTTATGTTGTAGCAACTCGCCCCTCAACGGTTGAAGTCGCACGTGCTTTACGGTTTATTAAAAAGGGACTCTCCCAGAAGCTATGAACTTCGGGAGTGTCCCTTTTGTTCAAATATAAGCCCTCTTACAACCCTGATTACTACTTATACTTTCTTATATTTGNNAACTAAACCGGCTGCTTCGCGGCACGCCCTATCCGCACATTCACCAGAACGATGCTACTAACAATAAGCAGTAGACCAATTACAAGATTCAAAGTAATCTGCTCATTTAAAAAGACTACGCTAGTACCTATCGAGATCAGTGGGATCAAAAAAGTGAATGATCCGACCTTCCCTGCCTCTCCCTCGTTAATCAGCTTGAAATAAATCAGCCAGCCTAAAGCGATCACAAAGACTGCAATAAACAGTGTATCGGCTATAAACGTTCCACTCCAGGTGATATCCGACCACTTCTCTGTAGCAGATCCCGAAAATAGCAAAATGATACCACCGATCGTTATTTGCATAGCGGTCATCCATAGCATATCCACGCGCACAGCATTTCGTTTCATATATACCGTTCCTAATGCCCAGCTCAAAGCACTGGCTAAAGCAAGCACAATTCCCCATATAGAGATGCTTCCGTTAAGTCCTCCAATACTGAGGGAGCCTACTCCGATGAACCCTAGCAACAGACCTGCCATTTTGAGCCCGTACATGCTCTCTCCTAACCACAGCCATGAAAAAATGCCCAGCAATACCGGCTGCAGAAATACAATGGACGAGAATAATCCTGCGGGTACATACTGCAAGCCAATCGTCTGAAATCCATAATAAAACACGATACTTAATATAGCCGAGGTAAGATAGATCGGCCATAGCTGCTTGAAGCGGAGCTCCTTTACCTTAGGAAGTGCAATTAGAATCAGAATGAATCCGCCGATGACGGTTCGGATACCTGCAAATAATAAGGGCGGAGCGTAGTCTAAGGCGATTTTGGATATAGGCCAATTAATGCCCCATACAATCACCAAAAATATAAGAAGGATGATGCTTTTTTTCTGCTGATTCATGTATTCACTCCTTGGTGTAGATTCATCACAAATGATACAATAATTAAGAATATAAATGAAATGAATAATACTCATAAGGGGCATATCATATTTGTTATGAACAATAATCAAATTCGTTTGTTCGTCAAAATCGCAGAGAGCGGTAGTTTTACCAAAGCTGGTGTAGAACTGAATATGACCCAGCCTGCTGTCAGTCGAGCGATCTCTTCTTTAGAAGCCGAACTGGATGTAAAGCTATTACTTCGAGATCGACGGAACGGTCTAATGCTTACTGACATCGGCAAGCGTATCCTTGTTATTTTTCGTGAAATTCTAATGGGCTTTGATAAGGTCAATCAGGAGATTTTTGCGGAGAGGGGACTTGAGAAAGGAAACATTCGGATTGGGGCTTTCCCTGTGGCTTCTGCCTATTTTTTGCCGAAGATTATTAGCTCTATCGCTGAACGATACCCAAATATCACGATCAGCCTGCAGGAGGGCTCTATCGCCGAAGTCAGAGAATGGCTGGAATCCAAAGAAATTGATGTTGGCTTATTGCTCGCTCCTTGCGAGGCGTTCGAAACCATCCCACTATATAGAGAAAAGCTGTACGCTGTAATCAGAGATGACCATCCTTTGCATGAGCGTTCTGTCATAGGTGTGAGAGAATTAGCGGGTGAGCCTATGCTGATCTGTAAAGCAGGCTATGAACCACCGGTGGTAGATTTATTCCGCAAAAGCAGCAGCTATCTGAATGTAAAATATGTGGTGAATAACTATGCAACAGCTCTTAATATGGTTCAAGAGGGGCTGGCTGTTGGTGTGATGTCTGAGCTATCTTTGTTATCTTTACCTCCAAATGTAGTAACCCGTGAACTGCAGCCCGACGCCTACAGAG
>DOJM01000409.1:0-248 GCA_003529225.1 Paenibacillus sp. | reverse complement strand
TTTGAGACAGCTCTGGATCTTTTTACTAAGCCTAAAAAATCGGATGATGAGGAGTGCTGAAGATGAACTTTAAAAGACTTGGAAATAGCGGATTACAAGTATCCGCTTTGGGACTGGGGACAAACGCTTTTGGTAAAAGGGCAGATCAAGAGACCTCCATTCAGATCGTACATACTGCGCTGGATCATGGCATTAACTTTATCGATACCGCTAATATTTACGCTGGCTCCGAATCTGAGCGAATCATC
>DOJM01000233.1:4700-11257 GCA_003529225.1 Paenibacillus sp. | reverse complement strand
TGGCCTCAGATTGATCCCACGGATGATGGTGGACAATTTCAGGATAGAGGAACACAATACCGGACAGCCATCTTTTACTATAACGAAGAACAACGTTTAGCAGCCCTTGCCTCGAAGGAGCAGGTTGCTGTCAGTGGCAGATTCTCAGGACCAGTCGTGACGGAAATTCTTCCAGCGCCAACCTTTTATCGAGCGGAAGAGTATCATCAGGACTATCACCACAAGAATCCTAAGCACTATAAAGAGGATCGTGAGCAATCCGGCCGGGATACCTTTATCGCTAAACACTGGTAATGACTTAAAAAGAGTTTCAAAAGTTATAAGAGCGTCCTAAGCCGTTCGTGGCCTACGGATGCTCTTTTTGCATCATATACAAATTTTATATATTTTAAATTCTACATACTTTCTACACATTTATAGACTAAANTACTCTAAATCAAGCGAGAAAATGAAAATGGAGGGTTAAGAGTGAAAAAAATCATACCCATAGTTGCTGTAGCCTTGCTTCTAAGTGCAGTGTTAGCTGGATGTCAATCAAGCGATAAAGCCCCATCTGGATCAGATAAGCAAGCTGTCACATCATCACTGGATCAACCCTGGATCGCAACGAAGAACACAACACGCGTTAACACTTCTGACCCTATTGAGGCGGCAGTTATCATCTCACAAACCTTATGGACCGCACAGACGAAGAACAATAGACCTTCAAGTGTAGTATTGACGGATGTAAGCAATTGGCAGATTGCCGCGGTCAGTGCAGATTTGATCCATCATCCGAATAATGGCCCTATTCTTTTTACAACTAAAGAGGGTGTCCCTGAGGCAACGTTAGCAGAGCTTAAGCGATTGAATCCTTTAGGCGCAGAAGGAAATAATGGTGTACAGGTAGTGCTCGTCGGACCCATGGCTTCCAATGTCGAAGAACAATTAAAGACGCTGGATCTGAAAGTAGACCGAATTGAAGGGGATGAGCCGGCAGCTGTAGCACAAGCCATTGATACTTATTATGCAAAAGCTTCTGGTGAACTTCCAAAGGCAGTCATTGTAGGTTCTATGGATAGTCCTGAGTATACACTGCCTGCAGTGAATTGGATTGCCCATATGCCGGAGCCGCTTCTCTATGTAACAAAAGATGAAATTCCAGACCCTACGGTTGATGCTTTGAAAGCGCGTGGAGGTTCGGCTACGATTTATATCTTAGGACCTGAAGAAGTTGTATCTACAGCAGTAGAAAAGCAATTACAGGAATTCGGAACAGTAACCCGTATAGCTGGAAAAGACATTTATGAGAATGCCATTGCTTTTGCTACTTTTAAGGACGCTAGCAATGGATTCGGCTGGGGCATAACAACGCCTGGACATAACTTGTCTTTGTTGACTACCGATTCAACGATGCTGGCGATCGCCGCTGCACCTTTTTCGCATTTAGGGAAACATGCACCGCTTATTTTTACGGAAAAAGATGGGTTGCCAGATTCCGTGATGGGATACATGATGACCCTTCAACCTAAATTACAAGATTCACCAGCAGAAGGCCCCTATAATCATGCTTGGTTAACCGGGGACATCAACACAATAAAAGAAAATGCCCAAAGCGAAATTGATGATATGCTGGAAATCTCACCGGCTGCAGGAGGCAATCCACATTCCGGTCACTAGGCCACGAAGAGGGTGAACAATTTGAATAAGCTTCAGGTACTGATCGTTGATGATGAATGGAACATGCGGAATTTAATTCGGATTTATTTAACGAAAGAAGGAATAACGACTAGAGAAGCGTCAACGGGGCATGAGGCACTCACTTTGCTGAAACAACAGAACTTTGATCTAATCCTGCTGGATGTGATGATGCCAGATATGGATGGCTGGCAGGTCTGTAAAGCCGTTAGAGAGGTGAGCTCTGTCCCCGTTCTAATGCTAACAGCTCGCTCCGAAACCAAGGACAAGGTTCGTGGCCTCGGCATAGGAGCGGATGACTATCTCACCAAACCGTTCGAGCCAGAGGAATTAGTGGCAAGAATTTATTCTTTGGTACGGCGTGCAATGCTTACATCGACCCAACAACCTCTGAAAAAGGTTCTGAGCTACCCTGAGCTAGAGATTTACCCGGATGCTCGTGAGGTACAAATTCTGGATACAGCGGTTGAGTTTACACTTAAGGAATTTGATCTGCTAACGGCCTTGGCGCAAAATGCGCACCGTGTGTTTACGAGAGAAGAATTAGTGGAGCGTTTATGGGGCAATGATTATGAGGGTGAAAACCGTGTCATCGACACGCATATTAAGAATATTCGCGAGAAATTACATAAAGCTGGCCTGTCGTATAATCCTGTTCAAACGGTATGGGGGTTAGGCTATAAATTTGAGATCTCAGGTAATCATCTATGAAGAATAATATTATCGGATTGAAGCTCGGGTCAGTCATTATGTCTGTTTTTTTAGTTGTTTTGCTTATTCTTGGGATAACGATAGACCGAATGTTTACTAGTTTTTATTACAACGAGATGCAAAAAGAAACCGAGGAGCTAACCTCGCATTTTATCGGAATGGCTGAATCGCCGGATAGTTCAAACGAGCAGATGATGAGTACTTTTGCAGAGTTTTCGGACGTGAGTATATTTAATATTTCAAAAGACGGTAGTGTCATTCTCCATTCGGGTGTNNGATCGTTCATTCATAAATGCTTCGGATATTAGTCGGATATTTGCCGGGGAAAGTGTGAATTTTGAGTATACAGATCCTACTGGACACAGATATTTCATCACTGGAAAACCAATTTTAAATGATCAAACCATCGATTCTGCACTTTATGTAATGTCCTCTACAGAGAACATGAAGCAATCCTTGACTTCTATCCGTAACCTACTGTTGCTCGCAGGAATTGGGGCCTTTATATTGGCACTAGGGATCACGGGAATAATTAGTTTGTTGTTATCCAGGCCGCTGATCAAGATGCAGAAGGCGACTAGAAAAATTGCTGCCGGTGAATTGGAAACGAGACTTTCCATACGTAGTAACGATGAAATCGGATTTTTGGCAGGAGCTATTAACGACCTCGCTGTAGATCTGCAAAGATACAGGGATACGCGTCAGGAATTTTTAGCCAACATTTCTCATGAACTACGAACACCCATCACTTATTTGAAGGGGTATACCAAGGTTGTAAAGGATGGACTTTATGAGACCGAAGGGGAACGAGATCTGTATTTGGATATTATCCATGAGGAAGCGCATCGGCTTGAGCATCTGGTAGAAGATTTATTTGAACTGGCAAAGATGGAAGAAGGCAAGATCTCACTTACGCTGGACTGGATAGATCTTAAGCACATGGCAGAACAAGCGGTACGCAGAGTGGAATTGAAAGCCAAAGAAAAGGGACTTCAGCTTAAGATTATGTATCATGGAGTTTCGTNNCGCGTATGGAACAGATTATGATGAATCTTCTGGAGAATGCGATCCGTTATACGGATGAAGGTGAGATTACTGTCCATGTAGATGAGGATGTCGACGGGGATACCGTTTTATTTATTGTAGAGGATACCGGAATAGGTATTCCTGAGGAAGAACTACCCTATGTCTTTGAACGATTCTACAGAGTTGAGAAATCACGATCCAGGCAATATGGTGGTACAGGTCTTGGACTATCCATTGTTAAAAAGCTTGTAGAATTACACGGCGGTAAGATTCGAATTACAAGTCAGCCTGGAGTTGGAACCCGATGCGAGGTACGGCTGTCTAGATGAACAAAATCCGAAAAGTAAGAGCTAAAAGAGACTTTGCGTATGTACGCGAAGTCTCTTTTTACTTGAAGTCAACTAACACTATTTTGCTGGCTCAAGCTCTTCAAGTGCCCACTCGCAAAATTGTATAGAGCTCTCCATATCGAGCACTCGTTTCCGAATGAGTAAATAGCGTCCAAAAGTCGTTGCTTTTAATTCACGAGTCTCACCTCGTTCATCACGTAAGACTTCGTTAGCTTTCAGCAAGACCTTGTATCGTTCTAGCTCACTTTTACAAAACTCCGCTCGTTTTTGTAGAAGTTCTTTTGCCTCCTCGGGTTTGGAGAGCCATAGACTATACAGCTTAAAATGTAGCTCGTCCCGTAGGACTGGAGGCTCAGCTGGAGTTTCCACCCAATTCCGCAATTGCTCAAGTCCTGCTTCCGTAATGGAGTATTCCTTTTTATCCGGCTTATCCGACTGCTCAATGAGCTGATATGAAATGTAACCTTGCTGCTCCATGCTCATTAGAAGAGGGTAGATTTGACTATGTCCTGCTCGCCATAACGGTTTGATATTCTGTGTTAATTCATATCCAGACAACGAGTTAGCACTAAGTAAAGCAAGAAGTCCATAAGACAGTGTATTCATTACTCTGAAGCCCTCCAGTTATTATAAATCCGTTTTCATTGTGATTTTTGGGGATATGTCATCATTGACATATTATCCATACGATTATAACATTATTTAAGTTAAATTATATATGTAAAAGTAGACATATGAAAAGATGAGGAGGGGTAGCATGGACGTTAAACAAGAAAGTAAAATTCATTTTTGGCCTATTATGATTGCCATATTCTTCGGGAACTTCGTCTCTGTCTTAAGTACAACTACCATCAACATAGCTGTTCCTCTTTTAATGAATCATTTCCATTCGAACCTGAACACTATGCAATGGATGGTTACAGGTTTTATGCTAGCAACGGGAGTAACTGCACCACTTGCCGGATATCTGGGAGGCAGATTCAGCTATAAGCGACTGTATCTATTCGCTCTGATGGGATTCACCATGTTCTCTTTACTCTGTGCAATAGCTTGGAATCCAACCTCTCTGATTGTATTCAGAATGCTTCAAGGTTCTTGCAGCGGGCTGATTATGGCTTGTACAATGACGATTATATTCCAAGTGATTCCGGCTGAACGCAGACCTTTTGCCGTGAGCTTATGGTCGCTGTCCGCGATGGTTGCCCCAGCCATTGGTCCGACGTTTAGCGGATGGTTACTTCAGTATGCCAGCTGGCACTGGTTATTTTTAATTAACATTCCCATAGGGATCATTGCTATTATTCTTACCGTAACGTTAATTCCTTACTATCGAATGAATGTTCCGAAATCATTTGATATTCCTGGATTCCTAACTGTTGTACTGGGCAGCTTATCTTTATTAACCGCATTTAGCCAAGGCAATAGCTGGGGGTGGGGCTCATGGAAGACCCTATCCTTAATACTTGTGGGGATCGTACTTTTAGTATTCTTCGTCTTGCACGAGCTGAAGGCGGAAGTACCACTGCTGAATCTGCGTGTCTTTCGAAATCGACGCTTTACTGCCATGCTTAGTATCTATAGTTTGGTGACGATAGCAATGTATGCTGGAACTTACTTAACTCCACTGTTCTTACAAACGGTAGAAGCAGCAACAACGCTTAAAACGGGGCTTATCTTATTGCCATCTTCGATTCTTCTGGCTTTACTTAGTCCAATCGTGGGTAAGATGTATCCAAAGTTTGGGCCCGTGAAGTTAATTTCTGCTGGTATTTTATTCATTTTCATCGGCTTATTCATGATGAGTCGGCTGCATTCAAATGTTTCTTACAGCTTCATTATGTGGGCCATGGTTGTTCGGAATTTAGGAATTGGATTAGCTAACGTTCCGAGTAGCACAGCGTCTATGGAGGAAATTCCAGTCGAATGGTCAGGTCATGCCACATCGATCAACAACTGGGTTCGGAATGTGTTAAGCTCACTTGGGATTGCGGTGTTTACTTCTATTTTGTCCACAAGATCCTTACTGCACTCTAAAGAATTGATCAGTTCAGGTGCAGGTAATGCAGATTCGATAAAATTATTATCGTTCACTATGGGTGTGAATGATGTATTCGTAGTCGGCTCTATCATCGTGTTATTTGGATTACCACTTATGTTCTTATTGCGCAAGAAGCGTAGTGTGATTTCTGTTCAAAGTACGGGATAACCTTCGCATCACATTAGAAAAGCAGACCAAGGGCTTACCCTTGATCTGCTTTTTTTATATGTTAGCGTGCCCAGAGGCACGCATTATCTAGTTGGTGAAAGTCCAACCGAAGGAGGGGCCAAGCCACCTTTGTAGCTAGGATGCTTGCGCATGGCGAAATCTGTGTGTAAAAGCGCATCGACAAAAGTACCTGTCAGAGACAGGGCGAGCAACAACCCAGGCCGCAACATGAAGTGAATCCTGCCGCGTCGTCAAAAAGGCCCTGCGAAGGGGAAAAGAGGGTGCCGAGTCTCGTGACATTAGACGAAGGCCAAGGAAACTGTGCAGAACTTGGGACAACAGTGAAGAACCTTCCGGCGTATAGGGAACGGCATGGGTTGAAAGATAGTGCAGTGAACTGGGGAGACCCTCCCCTGTACGGTTTTTTTTTTTAGAACCCGTAAAGAGACACTCTATAAGCTCAAAAAGTGAAGTGAGTCGTCTGCAGGAAGGGAGTCCGAGGGGCTCATAGTACCGAAGAACCTAAGGACAACATAACCTTAGGGAGGGAAGGAGCCCTGCTTTGTTTATGCTTTTGGAGGAGGTAG
>DOJM01000233.1:0-4695 GCA_003529225.1 Paenibacillus sp. | reverse complement strand
ACAAAATCTATCGGTGGGATGTACTGTGTGAAGCATGGAGACGAGTGAAAGCCAATAAGGGAGCCGCAGGAGTAGATGCTGTGACGCTAGCAGATATTGAGGAACAAGGGGAAATGCAGTTTCTCAAGGCATGTGAGCGAGAGCTTAAAGAAAGCAACTACCATCCGCAACCCGTACGGCGACACTACATCCCGAAGAAAGATGGGAAGCAAAGGCCACTGGGTATACCCACCGTACGCGATCGAGTCATACAGATGGCAACCAAATTAGTGATTGAACCTATCTATGAAGCGGATTTTCAAGAAGCATCCTTCGGTTTTCGCCCGAAACGAAGTGCTAAAGGGGCGCTGGATCGAATCCGAAAAGCATGTAACCGGAAAGGAAATTGGGTAGTTGACGTCGATATCCAAGGCTACTTCGACAATATTAATCAAGAGAAGCTCATGAAATTGGTGCAGATGCGTATCAATGACAGGCGGATATTGAAATTAATACGAAAGTGGTTGGGGGCGGGAGTCATGGAAGAAGGAACGGTAAGGCGTTCGGATTTAGGGACTCCGCAAGGAGGAGTGATTTCACCGCTCCTTGCAAATATCTATCTAAATTACTTCGATCAATTGTGGGACAAACAGGGAAAAGGAATAGGAGAACTCACGAGGTATGCAGACGATTTTGTAGTGGTTTGCAAAACTAAAAAGGACGCAGAACATGCGTATGAGCTTATACGTATGATTATGGAGCGTCTGGAGTTGACCCTACATCCGACCAAAACCCGCATTGTAGGATTATGGACAGGAGACGAAGGATTCGATTTCTTAGGGATGCATCACCGGAAAACCAAAGCAGAAACATCCCAAGGCAAGGTGTATTACACCACGCAGCAGTGGCTAACAAAAAAGGCAGAGGAACGGATTCGTGAGGTGGTCAAAGAAAGATTGGCACCGCCGAACATGCGGTCAAGAGCGTTCGTGGAACATGTAGAATGGCTCAATCCAAAGATTCAAGGATGGAGAGATTATTACTACACGAACTATAGCCAAAAGAAGTTAGCGAAACTAGACTGGTATATTTTGCAACGGTTAACACGGTGGTATGCAAAGAAAAGACAACGCAGAAGATGGATAGGNNATAGGCTCACTATCCGAGGTTAAATATATCGCCTTACAGCATGGACTTAAAACGTTATTGTAATCTGCATGCCCATGAGTGACGGACATCGGAAAGCCGTATGAGGGAAAACCTCACGTACGGTTTGATGAGGAGGGGCTGAATTTGTTCAGCCTTTTACTCTAGAGTTAATGCATCATGTCGCCCATACCACCCATGCTGCCCACAATTTCCGGATTGATCATCCCGAATATCATCGCGATATGCGCTACAACCAAGAATCCGCTGATGAGTATAAAATGAAGCTTCATTTTCTGTTCAGCTGTTCGTTTACGAGCGATCAGGCCAAGATCTAATAATGCCAGCGGTAATAAGAAGAGCACTCCACTCAAATAGAAGCCTACGGCTACCACGTCAACCCATGTATGCCACTCACCATTCACTGTCAAAGGGATGAATGCGGTAGGAAACAAGTAGAGAAATACCCCTGTGAAGTACAATCCGGCTAGAATGCTACAGATTTTGTTGAAGGTCCGTAACGAGCCTTTTAGATTTTTGGTGAACAAAATAATAAACTCTGTAACGGTGATCGTCTCAGCAAAAATCACGGGGATCGCCATGAATAAAATCAAGTTCCAAGGCTGATTATCCGCTAGCAAAGACATATAATGGGTCATGTTCATAAAATACTCCTCCAATATATAAAAATAACTTTCGTACTGATCGTATTCGAGAAGTATGTGGAAAGTATGTAGAAACGAATGTATTATAAATACATCCATTAATAACAATTGAGGGGAGCAAGACAGCAGTGGGAAGAGGACTACAAAGTATTTTATTTGATTTGGATGGTACATTAACGGACCCTAAAGAAGGCATAACAAAAAGCGTAGAATACGCATTGAACAAATTTGATATTCAGATCGAGCATTTGGATGAGCTTCTTCCTTACATAGGCCCACCTCTTTATGATTCATTTATCGAGCTGCATCAGTTCTCAGANNACCTCAAGAATAAAGGATTTTCATTGTATGTAGCTACCTCCAAGCCTACTGTTTTTGCTGAACAAATTCTTAAGCATTATAAACTAGATCATTATTTTGAGCATATCGGTGGTAGTAACCTGGATGGCACCCGCTCTAAAAAGAAAGACGTGATACAGTACGTACTAGATCAGAATGCTATCCTTCCGGAGGAAGCTGTGATGATTGGAGACCGCGAGCATGATATTATCGGAGCTATAGGTTGTGGGGTAGAATCTATCGGTGTGACGTTTGGTTACGGACCTAAAGAAGAATTGGAGAATGCTGGGGCAGATCATATCGCTTATCGAGTAGAAGAAATTGCGGATATCATCCAACATATATCATTAAGAGAGCGGTGTGCGAAATGATCCAACCTCGTAATTCAATATTGGAGGGCAATACAGTCAAGCTGGTTCCAATGGATGAAAGCCATGTAGAAGGGCTAGCGAGAGTATTAAGAAATCCAAACATCTGGGAATTTACTTGGCGAAAAATAACGTCGGACGAGCAGGTGCGGGATTTAATCACAACCGCATTCGCAAATCAAAACAATGAATCGCAAATTCCCTTCGTCATCATTGAAAAAGCTACTGGACAAATCGTCGGTACCACTCGAATCATGCATCCGGATTTGGTTCATCTCCATGCTGAAATCGGATGTACGTGGATCTCACCTGAATATTGGAGAACGAGTGTGAACACCGAGGCTAAGTCATTACNGCTTCATTATTGTTTTGAAGAGTTAAAGCTGATTCGTGTAGAGTTCACAGTGGTGAAGACTAACTTGAGGTCACAAAGAGCGGTAGAACGATTAGGAGCTGTAAAAGAAGGGGTTCTACGCCAGCATAGAATCAGATCTGATGGTTCGATTCATGATAATGTTGTCTTTAGTATTTTGGATAAAGAATGGCCATCGGTAAAAGAAAATCTGCACTATTTATTAAATGAGAAGTACTCATAATTGTATAAACGAAGTCAAGAGTCCCTCTCTTATGGAGAAGGACTCTTGTTCTATAGATCAGCCACTTGGCTGCTTATGGTTATTGTTTAGGACTTACAAGAATTTTCACTTGATTTTTTTCCTTCAAAAGCGCTTCGAACCCGTGTTCAATCACTTCGTTCAATTTGATTCTTTTAGTCACCAGTTTGTCCGCAGGGAAGTAACCTTGTTCCATGAGACTAATTACTGCCGGGAATACATCACGGTATCCGATGATACCAGTTAAATTACGTTCTTNNACGGGAGGGACACCTGTGACTTCAAAGGCAACTTCCACGCCGCCATCTGTACGTTTTTGAATTTCTTCAACCACATCATATTGCTTAGGATCGATTACAATACCACCAAGCTCTTCAGCTTTGCTCTTACGTTCTTCTGAGAGTTCAACAACATAAATTTCAGCTGCACCGGAAGCTTTCAAAGCTTCAATCACAAGCAAACCGATAGGGCCAGCGCCAAATACTACAGCTTTATCTCCGACCTTCAATCGACTGGAACGAACAGCATGTAGAGCAACTGCAGAAGGTTCTACTAGAGCACCTTGCTCATAGGACAAGCTGTCAGGAATTTTGTGGACCATATGTTGGTCTGCTGCAACGTACTCTGAGAATCCACCGCCGCCTCCAGCCAAACCTAGGAAGCCCATTTTTTCACAAAGATTGAATTTGCCTTGTCGACAAGCTACACATTCACCACATGCAAAAACGGGTTCAACGACAACTCGATCACCAACATTAAACTTGCTAACACCTTGACCTACTTCAACGATTTGTCCAGAGAATTCATGTCCCATTACGACTGGCGCTTTTTCACCAGTAAGGGGATGATCTGTACCTTGGGGAATGAAAATAGGACCGGCTACATATTCGTGAAGATCGCTGCCACAAATCCCGCACCATTCTATTTTGATTTTCACTTTTCCTTCAAGTGCTGCTGGTTCTTCGATCGTTTCTAACCGTAGATCTTTGACGTTATGCCATCTTAATGCTTGCATATCATTCATCTCCTAGATTAATTAATTGATAATAAATAGTGTTTTTTTTCTGTAAAAGAGGAAACGNNACATAATTTTCATATTGTCAAATTTAAATACTAAAATATTAGTATTGAAAATTAGTGAAAAATTTCACCTGAACTTAGCAATAGCAGGCATATATAGACTGTGTTGTACTTGCTGTAAGTGCTTTTATAAGCACATGTATGTTATAATAAATACATTGGAAAAACGGCTTGAATGAGACGGATAGATATAATAATAGCTGTGATTACGGAAACGATTCCGAAAATGAGGGGACTATCAACTTGGCTAATAAAAACAAAGTAACCATAGAAGATGTAGCGAAACGAGCGGGAGTAGGTATTGCTACTGTTTCAAGAGCAATTAATAATTCGGAGGGAATTAGTTCCAAGACTAAGGCATTAGTACTGCAAGTGATTGAGGAGATGGGTTTTACTCCTAATACCTCTGCACAAAGTCTGAAGATTCGCCAAACGAAGCAAATTGCTCTGGCCGTTCCCGACATTCGAAATGCCATTATTCCAGATATCGCCTGGTACGTGGAG
>DOJM01000499.1:265-12217 GCA_003529225.1 Paenibacillus sp. | reverse complement strand
ACGTGCAAGCAATGTTTTACCTGTTCCCGGAGGGCCTACAAGCAGTACGCCTTTAGGGATACGTGCACCGACAGCTGCAAATTTGCGCGGATCTTTCAGGAACTCAACGACTTCGACAAGCTCTTGCTTCTCTTCGTCCGCTCCTGCAACATCCTCGAAGCTGATTTTCTTCTTCTCTTCATTATATAACCGCGCCTTGCTCTTGCCGAAATTCATGACTTTACCGCCGCCACCTTGCGCCTGGTTAAACAGGAAGAAGAACAAGATGAACATAATAACTAGCGGGATAATAGAAGAAAGGAATGTCAGCCAAATGCTGGTACCTTCCATTTTCTTCTGAGTTAATTGAATCCCATTAACATCACTGGCTTCAATCAGTTCATTAATAGCAGCATCTGTTGGAGGAATATATGTGGAGAAGCTTTTCGATTTAGTATCGGCAGGCAACTCTCTGTATTCGCCTGTAACTAAAAAGGCATTACCCTCAAACTGAACCGTCAAATCCTTCACATTGTTGCTCTTGATCTCCTGCCGTAACTCGTCGTATCTAGGGAAATCGGCGGCTTCATTTCCATTGCTCACAAACTGGACAATACCCACCACGACTAAAAATAAAATCAAATAAAAACCAGAATTCCGGATGAACCGATTCATCCCCTACCTCCTCTCGCAACACTCAAGTTATTGTACCATAGCCTCTTGGGACACCTCAAATAAAGGAAGCCAAGGGTGCCCGATCCGTATGATCAAGGCAATCAATAGTTCAATTGGAATAAATCTCAGGCTTCAGTACTCCAACATATGGGAGGTTCCGATACCGCTCGGCATAATCCAATCCGTAGCCAACTACAAATTCGTCTGGCAACACGAAGCCTGTATATCTGGCTTCCAGATTAACCGTACGACCTGAGGGCTTATCAAACAAGGTAACCACATCGATAGAAGCAGCATTGCGGTTGCGGAGTAGCTCAATCAAATAGCTGAGCGTAAGGCCACTGTCAATAATATCTTCAACGATCAAGATATCGCGGCCTTCTACCGATACATCTAAATCCTTAATAATTTTGACAACACCAGAAGACTTAGTGGATGCTCCATAGCTAGACACTGCCATGAAATCCATCTCAACAGGTACTGTAATGGCTTTAACCAGATCTGCCATAAATATAAACGCGCCTTTTAGTACACAAATGACTAAAGGGGTACGTCCTGCGTATTCTTCGCTCAGTGTTCGACCGAGCTCCTTAATTTTCTGCTGAAGTTCCTCTTCGGTGATCAAGACTTCTTGAATATCATTTTGCAACTTGCGAAACCTCCTAAGTTATACTATGAAAGACTTACTTCGACCATTACGTTTCTTCACGGTCATCCAGCTCTGCTAGAGACAATAGAAGTACCGAGGTCGTTTGCCGCCCTACTGCGGCATGCATCGAGCGTCTTACGCCCGGAATCCAGACGATATTGCCCAAACCATCACAAACGAGGGGGATCATTGAGCGTTCAGCAGCAGGTATTTTATCATCAATATAAATATCTTTTACCTTTTTGCTTCCGTTTAATCCCATGACTCTTATGGTATCTCCAGGCAATCGGGAACGAATCGTTAGTGGAAAGACCAGTTCATTACGGTCAAACCAAGCCGACATCTTCCCATAATCCTCCCCCTGTACAAAAAAATTTTCTCTCTCCAGCACCGCCATCGACATTACCTTACCTATTTCCTCCAGCTTAAGCTCGGAATCCGGTAAGAACAGACGATATGTATAGCTTGCCTGTTGCTGCGCGGGCTTGGACGAGAACAAGATGATATCATATTGCCGCACACAAGTCAGGCCTCCACCTAAATCCAAACTCCAGGTGGTGGGATAGCTCTGCAGCGTTCCCCGACGTACAGATTCAATCTTGGAGAAATCAAGGGCAGATAGATCCGCCGACAGATAATTTAATATTAGTTTAATCAAACGCCGTTGTAAAGCGGAGGGTATGGCCGCAAATGAAGCTCTGTTAAAGGTATATTTCCCTCCCCCTTCCGAAACCAGCTCCTCAAAGCATTTTACCGCAGATGCCTCCATATATTCATCTTCAGCTCCTGCAATTTCCGCAAGCTGCACAAGTGACTGCCTCACTCTGCCGTTATACCTTTCCAGAAAAGGGAGAACTTCCAATCGAACAGCATTCCGCTTGTATTTCGTCAGCAGATTAGTGGCATCCTCGGCATAGGTGAAACCTTCATTCTGACATAACCCAAGAAGAGCCGTTTTGTTAATACGTAGGAATGGACGAATGAGTTCCACCTTTTTTTCTGTTCTTTTCCACTTGATACCGGACAGCCCCGATAAACCGCTTCCTCGCAATAGACGCATAATCACCGTTTCTGCCTGATCATCCGCATGATGAGCCAGAGCAACGGAGCGCGCTCCGTAACGATGTGCGGTATCAATCAGGAATTCGTATCGCTTCTCGCGTGCTGTCCCCTCAGGACCGAGTCCACTCTCTTTGACCAAAGAGGGAATATCGAATTCGGCCAACTCAAAGGGCAGTCCCAATTGTCCAGCCATACCACGTACTAGCTCTGCCTCTTCCTTAGACTCCGGTCTAAATCCGTGATTCACATGAGCGCATATTAAGGTAAGTGGCATAATGTTTAAAGCTATCTCATGCAAAACATGCAAAAGAGCCACAGAATCCGGGCCGCCGGAAACTGCGACTACAATGGTGTCATGGGGCGCCCACAGCTCGTGCTCGGCTGCTGACTCCAATACTGACTCCACCAGTCCATTCATTTGCTCCATATGCGGCCCCCCTTCTCTCTAACTATATGTATAAGTTCAAAACCGAAAGACCCAATAAATTGTAAAGGCAAGCACAAACAAGGATAACCCAAATGCATTTTTGAGCCAGCGAGGTGTGTCCATACTATCAGGACGCTTTCTACGCGAATTGTAAATATGGTTTTGCCAAAGCTCTGTAGCATCTGCGGAACCGGAGAAACCTCCTTTTAACGCTAAACAAATCCAAGAGGATAGTTTCTTGTCGGGTAGATTTCTAGCCAGCTTAAACAGCTCATCTACACTTCTTGTCTGCGGTAGCTGTAGCGCAGCTTTCTTGAGCCCCTCTTCATTCAAAAGACGGAGGCAGAGTACGGCAAAAGCGAATAGATCATAACCCTCATCACTCGTACGGCTGCCTGCATTCCAAAAGCCACGGTCATGCCATTCGGTAAACTGCTTCACACTGCGACCAATAGGACTTGTGCCCCCAAAGTCGATCAGCTCCACTTCGCCGTATTTTGATACCATGACGTTCTCCGGCTTCAAATCCCCGAAAACAAAACCGCATTCATGCAGTGTGCGCAGCTTATCAAGCAGACCAAGCCCTACCAGGCCTAACCAGTCGGGACCATTTTTCGATAAAAAATGATGCAGAGGTTTGCCTTCAACATACCTCATTACATAGAAGGGGACATTATCCCCATTCGCAAAATCATCCGCTTCCAAAAAATAAGAAGACAATGGATTCTCACGACGAGCACGATGTTCATTCCGCTTTCGCCGTGATTGCAGCGAGGTTAGTACATTGATCTCCGATTGAAGTTCAAGTGTATCGTATCCGATTTTTAGCGCGTACCTTTCCCGTCTGCCTTCTCTTTGCACAAGATATACGGTTCCGTTCGCGCCCCTTCCCAGCATCCGCTCAACGACATAACGGTTACCCCGCCATTTACCGTTAATTAAGGTACCAGTAGGATAGGACGGATTAGACGACATACCCACCAATCATCCCTTCTCTTTCTTCGTGGTCATCCCTTAGACGGCGTCCACGATGTTCATCCAGTGTATCATAACGATAATGTTCAAGCACCTTGAAAATAGCTGGACCCGTCGGTGTCGCGCCTCTCATGTGCAATTTAGAGAATAACGTACGAATACCTGACATGTCATGGGTCCAATCTAGATCAAGCTTGGCATCTTCACTGCTGTTATTTCCAGGATAATGGAACACAGCGATCTCACTTTTACCTTCCCGTGCTTCCAAACTGAGCGCCAAATCGCGGATAGCATCTTCCACAGCACCCAATTTAGGTTTCATACTAGCACTGGCATCGATAAGAAGTGCAATACGCAGCGGTGTTGTTTCTGTCAGTTCATCTACAACTGTAACAACCTGTGAACGTTGAACAGGAGGTAGCTGATCCAGTGAGCCATCGCCTAGTATCTTTTTTACCTCTTTATTAACCGCCTGCTGGATCGTCTGAACCACGGTCTTGCGTGTCATCATCTGAATCGTCTGCGCCAGTTGTGGCGTTCCGACTATTCGGCTAAGGCCTCCCCCGGCCTTGGCAATGTCGGCAATCTCCCGGCTTCCGAGTTCGCCGATCGTACCATAATCAACTACACCAACCACATTTACGGTGATTCCCTCCTGCAGGGCATGCGCCGCTGCCAACACCGGACTTTCTCCTACATTCGAACAACCGTCAGTAATGAGCATAATTTGCTTCATAACCCTCAACTCCCCCTTTGTTTGAACCTCTGTTTCTAGCATATCCAGAAATGAGAGATTTCAAACGGTCGCTTTTGTTGGGGAAATTTGCGATCTGAACTACGGGGATAGTGAATAGGGGAACTGCGAGAAATGTTTGGGCTTTCGATCGCTGTTATTATTTGATTTCTCTATTAAAACCGCCCTCTGCGGTTGAAATCAAATAATAAAGGCGAACGCTCCGCTTCTACAGCTCCAAACTTTCTCTCCGTTCCGTACCTTCACTAGTAAACAGTTTAGATCTAAAAAATTACGCTCCAAAGTCAGCGAACCTTTGAAACGTAAATAGTAGAGGCCGGCGAGTTACACATCGCAGACTCGCCCCGACTTCCAAGCACGCACGAGGCTTCGCGCGTACTTAAACCTCCTATAGCAGCACGGCGCATTGTGCGCACTGCAAATATATAGGCAACACGACACTTCGTGCGTGCTTAAACACACAGGCAATACGGCGCTTCGCGCGTACCAAACATAAAACCTAAGCCTAAACCGAGAAAATTCCTAACTCACCGTTCGAGGACGCTCCATTCGGCCGACACCAGGCATGTGCAGGCTGGACCACTCTGGGTGGAAATGATCTACACGACTGACGACAATCGTCATGTCATCATGGATCTCATTGCCCTGATAACGGATTACCTTATCTAACAAGCCATCTGCCAAATCCTGAGGATCGTCCCCTTCGAGCTCTTGGATCAACCGTTTCATCCATATCTCCTTATTAACGGCATATCCTGGCGCATCATAAATACCATCCGTCATCATAATCAAAATATCACCCGCCCGAAGCTGCATGCTAATCAGGTCCACATCGATATCTTNNTTATTGGAATAACCTCACTCCCCCTCCGGATAAAGCTCGGTGCAGAAGCAATCTTCATAAAAGTTGTTTGTGCGGAATACTGATCGATTAAAGCCATGTCAACGGTAGCATAGAACTCGTCAGGAGAACGTAATAAGAGAATAGAGTTTACCGACTTTACAGCCAGCTTCTCATCCATACCGGATTGCAGTAGCTTTTCTAACATACCGAGGGCGGCACTACTCTCCATTCTCGCCCGCTCACCATTTCCCATTCCATCGCTAATGGATACTGCAAAGGTGCCGTTTCCAAGCTCTACGGTACTGAAGCTATCGCCAGATAACATATCTCCGCCCTTAGAAACAACGGCCACTCCTGTGTTTATCTCAAAGGCTTTGGCTGAACCAAAGGTAACCATCGACAAACCTTCCCGAGGATGGACTGCCGTCTCGCTCATGACAGCAATATTCTCATCTAGAATGTCAGAAAGGAGCGGAGCGATCATTTTACGGCATTCATCAAAACCACGAGTATAAGCATGCACCACCTCTATTTCTACACGCCCAGGATCTAAACTTAGAATTTCGATGCTATGAATAGACAGCCCTAATTTCTCCAATGTCTCACGGATTTGAGCTTCCTGACGATACATAGCCTGTCCCTCACGTTTTATTTCACGCGCTAGGTCCTCCATAACCTGTGACACGCCCGATAACTGCTCGGCAACAAATTGACGACTATCGTATATTTGTCTTTTCCACCGCATATCATGTTGGTAAAGATCATATTGTCCTTTCATGACTTCAAGCACTTCGCCAGTTTTACCGCAAATCCGGCTCCATTCCGGAGGCAGCTGAGCTGCCGTAATATCAGGGCATTCCTCAACAGTAGTCATCATATCTGTCATGTATCTATACGTCTGATAGAATTTTGCATCCCAGCAGTGGGAACGCCGAATACATCCTGCACAGGCGCCCTCTGTCACCGTACTCATGAAATCCTCCATCTCACGGTCTGATTTTCCTACTTCTCCGGCACGTGGAATCTGCCCAAAGCTGCTCGACAGCTGCTGGAACACCTGTGAGAATTGCGTCACCCGTTCTGCCGTTAAATCCCTGACCCTTCGCGCATATTCGTGTTGAGATCGGCTATGATCTGATGTGCCCGGAACATATTTAGCAATGGCAGATATCATCGCCTTAGGCGTTATAACAAATAGCACTACCGCTACACAGGTTTCCCATGTTGAGGCCATCATATCACCCGGACCCGTAAAATAGACGGAAAGGATCGTGGATCCCAGTAACATCCCGATAGATACAGCACCTTTTCGACCACCCTGCATCATTCCCGCTAGCATTCCTGAAAAAGCAAGCAGGCTCATCTGATAGATAGCACTAATATCCGCCAAACTGAGAATCAATCCGGTCACCACCCCAACAGCAGCCCCAAGAGGAGCCCCCCCTGCCATGGCGAAGAGTAGAATCAAATATCGTGACAATATATGCTCCAAAGACAAACCATTAAGGGTCCAACCTACAAGGCCCGTCATTACTGAGGCAAGTAAGATAATAAGGCATAGAATCTCCTCGTTCCTGAGTGCTCTACTCTTTTGCTTATAGGTTAGTAGAGGCAGCGCTTGAATGAACACCAGTGTGAGCACAAAACCCAGTAAAGCATCTAGTGTTATCATCATAAGCGGANNCAATAACGATCTGGAACAAACCAACCATAAACGAAGACACGAACACCATAAGTGGTGCATAGGATAAATCTATTCGTTCATAACTTTCCAACCCTTTATAAACTAGAAAGAAAATAATCAGCTCAGCAGTAGTAACCAGAGCTCCAGGGAATGGAGTAAAGAGACTTCCAGCTATAATGGCTGCAGCTACAGGTAGAATAGAGTCGCGACGCATAAACACAATGACGGCAAAGTACGCGGCGGCAAAAGGGGATAGTTCGTCCAAAATCATGGCTCTACCCAGCAGAAACCCCATAAAACTGAGCAATAGCATCCATTTCTTCGCTGCTATTAGCTGAACATACCGCTGCTTCTGACCCCAAGCTGTAATACGCGTGCGCAATGATTGTCTCTGCTTCTTATCCTCACTTCCCACTCTTGTCCACTCTGGCAAATTTACCACGTTGCTTTTACCCATTCCCCTACACCACCCGTTTAAGAATTTATGGTACTCATTATATAACCGGGGATTTGAGAAAGTTTGTCAGAAATGGAGGGACACACACAAGAAATTTCCGACAAAAAAGCCTTCATTCATGATCTTTAAAAAAGCTGTTCTATCCCTTGCGGGGCTTTAGGTTGATTAGTTTCAAGATTGTTTACAACGCAGTTTCACGCGGTGACGCGGCGGTCATTCGTCAGCGATTGCCCTAGAGTTATGTGAGAATGGCATGGATGCTGTCGGCAATTTTATATGACATGACAAAAAAACCGCAAGGGCGAAATGCCCTTGCGGTTATTTATGATGTACTGGTTATTGGATTATACGCGTTTAGCCCCACGGCCTCCGCGCTTTCCTTCTGTGTTCTTCTTAATCGAAGATATCCGTTCTTCGCTGTCTTTCAGGAATCGCGACATTTTATCCTCGAATGAAGGTTTACCGGCTGCAGGCTTAAATGGACGCCCACCCCGTTCACGATTGAATCCACCGCCGCCTCCACCACTGCCGCCGCCACCGCCGAAACGGTCTCCGCCGCTAGGACGTTCTGGTCTTGGAGCTCTAGGCGGACGTACTTCCGATGCTGGCTTGTCAACAGCCTGCTTAATGGAAAGTCCGATCTTGCCGTCCTTATCGACGTTGATCACCTTGACTGTTACTACATCACTAATCTTCAGATGATCGTTAACATCCTTGACATAATTATCGGCGATTTCCGAGATGTGAACGAGACCTGTGACACCTCCTGACAGATCCACAAATGCTCCGAAATGCGTGATGCCTGTCACTTTGCCTTCTAACTTGGTGCCCACTTCAATTGCCATAGAATAAAATGATCCTCCCTTAAAAATATACAGACGAATATTAAGGTCATCCTGTCTGCGGTGATTTGATTATACAGTAAAGAGCAAAGCAAGGCAACAGAGTAAAAGCCTCTTTTCGCCGCTATTATTGCTCTGATTGCTCTGTTCGAATAGGAGTTTCCCCTTGAGGATTGATATTGTACCATTTACGTGCTAATTGGCCAATATACTCGTCATCATTAAGTCTGGATAATTCATATTTTAATTGAGTTAAAGATGCCATGACATCCTCACTAGTCTCCTGTTTCTTTGCAAGTTCCTCACCCTTGTTCGCAATGACCGCGCNNAAAATACTGCCACAAAGACAATCCACATAAATCTTCTTCTCTTCGCGCCTGCGGCCGAATTTTTGCTATGATTACTTTTCTCTTCCGCAGTAAATCTGTTCATGCAACGTACCCCCTAATTCAAGGTCAGCGTTTCCGCCATTTGGTAATCCATTCAGTGATCTTCACAATCCAAGCGCTATGTGTCAGCCGCGATAACTGTGGAGAGATCCACCTAACAGGTAATACCCAAATTGGTTTGGTCAGACGCAGCAGAAGCTTAAAGATGAACCATAGAATACGACCTAGTAGCTTTAGCAGTCCTAAAATAAATCGCCAAAGCCAGCGAAGAGGTGTACCTATCAGGATCTCCACAAGTCTCCATAGCAACCTGCACATATACTGAACCGATTGAATTAACCTTAACACAAAACGCCGCACCGTAACACTGAAGATTAAAAAATAGATCCATACTCCTAGAAACAAACCTAGAAAGACATAAAACCGCAATTGTCCTTGATTTCCGGCATACAGCATACGAAAAACGAGCAAGGCAGCCCAAAGCCAATACAGTAGATCTAGCATGGCATTCAGCCATTTGGGAAAGTTAAACTTCAGCGACAGCACCCGGTAGCTGTCATAGGCCAGTCCCATCGCCAGCCCGGCCATGATCATGTAGAACAGCGTCACCCACTGGACTGCAGGATTCATTTAAATAGCTTACCGAGCAGACCTTTGTTTTTACCCTGCGATCCGGGATCAAGATAAATCAGGGAATGTACATTGCCCTCTAAGGACAACATTCCGTTCTCCAGACTTAAATTTTTGATATGTAAATGATTCCCGCGAATGGTGAGATGGCCGAGTTCTGTACGAAGCAAAAATTCCTCGCTGTCGAAGCTCTCCACATTTTGCACGCCCGTCAACTCCAGCTGCTTCCGACTGCGCATGTGCAGATCATGCTGTTTGTTTACCTTTCCTGGCTCGATCATAGCATGTACCCCTCCTTCTTACCTCTAATCTATGGCAGAGGTAGAAGTTATAGAACATCCCGTCCCTCTAAAAAATAAGAGAAACAAAAAGAAAAAAGAAGGCACAACTCTACAAAATGTAAAGTTATGCCTTCTTCTATTACTCTTACCAGTCCAGTCCGCTGCTTTTGGCAACAGGCTCTTCCCGGACTAGAGTATACATACCAGCGGCCTCGTCCTTGCGAGTCGTTTCGACCAGCTTTTCTACTTTGACCGTTACAAGCTTTTGTCCAAATTGTACAGTAATCTCGTCACCGATCTTAACTGTACTACTAGGTTTAGATTCCCGCCCGTTAATCAGTACCCGGCCTTGTTCGGACACATCCTTGGCCACTGTACGGCGCTTAATTAAACGGGACACTTTCAGGAATTTGTCAAGACGCATTAGTTAACGGCTTCTTTAAGCTTGTTACCAGCTTTGAAAGCCGGTACAGTCGATTCTGGAATTTCAATCGTTGTGCCCGTTTGCGGGTTGCGGCCAGTGCGTCCTGCACGCTTGCGAGTTTCAAAAGTTCCGAAACCGATCAGTTGAACTTTATCACCTTTTGCCAAAGCTTCTGTAATCTCACCCAAGAATCCGTTCAATACTGCTTCTACATCTTTTTTTGCCAATCCGTTTTTCTCGGAAATGTTGTTTACCAAATCTGTCTTGTTCATAATTTAAAGTTCCTCCTAGGATACGAAAAAATAAATGAAACGAGAATCACCACCATAATATGGGGCGAATCGCCATTTCGTCTTTATCTTATTCTTGATGTCAACTTAAAATCCTGCCACGATTNNAAAAAGAAACAGTTATTTCTCAGAAATCGTCGCAGAATCTATTCTATAGCACTATTAAACTACTGGCCACATTCTAAATCAGAAAATAAAAGCTACATCCACAGCATTGCCCCATTTTGGAGTCCATATACCGTAAAGGGGCTGTGAATCACTAGACTTTTCGCTCCTCAGCCTTAGCCTCTTGCCACAGTTCTTCCATCTCTTCTAAACTACTATCCTTTACGCTCTTTCCCTTGCGCTGCAAGCTTTGCTCAATATATTGAAACCGGCGCACAAATTTGCGGTTAGTCCGGGTTAATGCCTCTTCCGGATCTGCACCGATAAAACGAGCGACATTCGTAACTGCAAACAACAAATCCCCAAGTTCCAGAATTTGATCATCTGTCGCCGCATCTGTGTCAATCGCCTCCTGCAGCTCATCGATCTCTTCACGAATCTTGGCTATGCAATCCGTAGCGTTGTCCCAGTCAAAGCCCACCTTGGATGCTTTTTTCTGAAGCTTGTATGCCTTCATAAGGGCAGGCAGGTCACGCGGAACACCACTAAGAACGGATAATTCCTCTGGCTTTACACCTTTACGCCGCTTCTCTTCTGCCTTCATGCCCTCCCAGTTTTTCAGCGCTTCTTCGGCATCATTCGCATTGGTATCCCCAAATACATGAGGGTGACGGAAGATAAGCTTATCATTCAGCCCTTCAATGACGTCATACACGTTAAACGTGCCAAGCTCCTCCTCCATTTGAGAGTGAAGCATAATTTGCAGCAAAAGGTCGCCCAGCTCCTCTTTCATATGATCGGGGTCATCCTCATCAATCGTTTCAAGGACTTCATAGGTTTCTTCGATTAAATTTTTACGCAGGGATTCATGTGTCTGCTCCCGATCCCATGGACAACCTTCCGGGCTTCGAAGAATATCGACAATCTCATGCAGACGGGCAAAGGTACGATTTCTTAGATTCTCGTCGTGATTCGCAGGTACATAAACTAATGACAAGTTGCCATAACCGTCGAGTCGATCCAGTTCGTAAAGTGGGACTCTTACAATGCTTTCTTCGTTCTCGACACCGAGTGCATGCCCCACAACAACTTCATATTCAGGCGGGTACAGCTCCATCAGACATAATTTTGTCTCCGAGGCTGTAAAGCTATCGTACACCTGACCAATCAAGGTATGTAATTCAGGCTGAAGTTGAGCACTGCGAATGCCTGAAGCATCTAGTAACTGAAACCCTTCAATGGGGTCAAACCCCAGTCGAACAAACGCCTCGTCAAGNNATGCCTTCCTCAGGACACCGCTCGCGCAGCTGCGAAACTGCTGATTCCGCAACCATAGGATGACCCGGAACCGCGTAAACAATATCCGTACCGTCTGCTGCTGCTCGAGCCTCTTCAATCAGTTTTGAAGTAATCGCTGCATACACCTCTGGAAACGAGGATAAAGATTCATACAATCCATCAAAGGACTGTGAAGTTATTTCAAGC
>DOJM01000499.1:0-221 GCA_003529225.1 Paenibacillus sp. | reverse complement strand
CTTCAGCTTCTTTATAATTCCTAGCGTCAACCGATCAGGGTTGCCTGAACCCAGACCGACGACCGTTAATGTTGCACTCATGTCTGTTCCTCCTCTTAAGCGGCTGTTTCAGCAGACCGCATTTTTATATTGTGATGTAAACGTTGATTAAGGGAATAAGCCCAGCTTCTTCGCCTTGCCCGCCAGGGACGGGCCGAAGCCCGGAAGCTGGCGCAGTTCGC
>DOJM01000039.1 GCA_003529225.1 Paenibacillus sp. | reverse complement strand
CAGCGCAGACACCGTGCCTGAATGGTCCATCGAATATCCAATCAGTGCAGGGAAAACCGCGGCTCCGAACCCAGCAAAAGCTGTAACCAGACTGGTCACGAGACGCGTCATGCCGGGAAACGTATGATTCGCATACACCATCGTGATCGAATACACACCAGACATCGTCAACCCCATCATGATGACCAGGATAAAGCTGACGACAGTATCCCACCATAACACAAACATGACGATCGCCACGAGTGTACCAAACATACTCCAGCGTAAATAACTCGCATAATTTACTTTTCGAATAATCCAACCTGTAGCAGCCCTGCCAATCACCATCGCTGTCCAGAACAAGCCAATACTCAACGAGGCGTAGTAAGGGGTAACCTCTAGATGATTTAGGAAGATGGAGGACATGAAATGATTCAGACTCCCCTCAATCCCGCTGTACATGAAAATCAAGAAAACGAATGCGAAGAGAATGTACCGCTTCATCTGCTTGGTCTTGAACATCGGCGGCGGTGCAATGTTGGCATCCAAAGATTCAGCGACTTCATTTCCCTCCTTGGCAAATGAAATGAAGGACCATATGACTGCCATAATGATCCCAAGACATGCCGTCACGAGGAAGGAATACTGCCAAACCTGATTCGCAATCAATACACTAGCGATGAGCGGCATACAAAGCGCACCGATCCCGAATGAGACCTCGAGATAACTCATCACCACAGCTCGACGGCCCACGAATATTTCCATCATCAGTGTCGCAACAACGCACTCGATTGCTGCTGCACCTACACTATTCAAGAAATTTAATGCCACAACCCAGCCGAACGGCGGAAGGTTCCATACACTGAACTGCGCGATCGCAATGACGATCGCAGAGAGAGCGAGTACATATTTTTCCTTCATTAACACTTTCATAAGCCATGCCGAAATTGGCACGCCCACAATAAAGCCGACTGCACTCACGAATACCATCTGCCCGCCAACCGTATAAGATTGCTGATAGTGAGAAGCAATTGCGGCATCACAGAACCGATCGTTGTAATGACAAGTCCTGCTAGAAAATACAATGAATACGAAGCGAACGCAAAGGTTCTCATGACTTAACCTCCTTCTAGAAATAGGGATCATTCTGCTGATATTTTCATTGTAAAGAATGAAATGCATTTCAAGTCAAGCATTCAAAACCATATTTCTAAAAAAGAAATCGGCATGTTACAATGATTCCAAATATGCAGAAAAAAAGGGGGATCCTTGTGGCGAATATCAAAGATGTAGCTAGAATGGCAGGTGTCTCGATTGCAACCGTATCCCGGGTTCTCAATGAGTATCCTTATGTCGCCAAAGACAAGCAAGAAAAGGTTAGGGCGGTTATGAAGGAATTGAATTATTCGGTGAATGGCAACGCGGTGAAACTAATAAAAGGAAAGACAAATACCATTGGTGTCATTGTGCCATATAACAATAACTCTTGTTATGATGAACTCATTAACGGCATTCTGAAGAAAGCGCATGAGTTGCATTATCAAGTTCTCTTGCTCCCTTCGTATTATGAGAACGTCATAGAAAGTAGCTATCTTACTTTATTGAAAAAGAAAATGATCGATGGAATCCTACTCACTTCGCATACACTTCATCCTGAGCAGATCTTAGCCTTGTCCGAGTGGGGAAAAATCGTATGCTGCGAGGCTTGCCCCGTCGAGCATGTCCCGTCTGTGTTCCCAGATCGATTCGCAGCATATATCGAAGTCTTCACTTATTTGAAGAACAAAGGCTATAATCGTATACATTTCACATCGGGAAGAGATTTTCAATCGAGTCCTAGCACGCGATTACGTATTCAGGCGTTTCAAGAAACCATCACCGTAGCGTATGAAAATCAGTTCTTCGACCAGTGCTTCGACTATCAAGATGGAAAAAGAGTTGGCGACCTCATGTTTCGAAATTCGATCGTTCCGGATGCGATTTTTACAAATGGCGATGAAGTCGCTGCAGGAATTATAGCTTCCGCCCAGACCCACGGCTACAGTTACATGCAAGATTTCGAGATTATTGGCGAGGAGAATACGCCTTTAAGTGAAATATTAGGTTTCCCAAGTGTGGATTATCATCAGACTGCAATTGGCGAGCAAGCCGTCTCGCTATTACTAAGCGATGAATATGCCCGAATTCAGATTCGACATCAACTCAACTTCAGAGCTCGAACAGAAGCGAGTGCGTTGTCCTGAATGTGCGCGAAGTTCACTCCTACCTACACCATAAAGAAGCCATNNTCTCTGTGGTTGTTCGAACTCCATGAATGTCACAAAGGAGGAAGGGGAGCTTGTGGAGCAAATCGAACAATTTCTAATGAAACTTCATGAATGCATGGTGGGTGAGATGAAAAAAAATAAAGTCGATTGCCTGTCTTCATTCCACTTGATAAGTTAAATTGGTTTGGTTGCCTCTGAGAAAACGCTTGTTTTTGATTTCCATTTTCTGTTTTCGCAAGTTGTTCTTTAGATATATGCTCTTGCAAATGAAAGCAGCGAAAAAGAATGGGGCACGTATGCCCAATTCGTCTATAAACCCGCCAAGCACGGGACCAATGATGAACCCTAAACCAATCACAGCTGCTTGATATCCCATGATTTTAGCTCTCTCTTCTAATGAAGTGCTATCCGCGATAAAAGTAGTTACTTTCCCACTCATTACCTTATATTCATAAATTAGGAACTTCATCGAAATGTAAAGTTCAAAACGCTACTTCACTAAGTATGTTACTTTGATTGCAGATTTTTAAGAAACGTTTCCATTTCATCCAAATATCCTGGCACCGTAATTTGCCGGGGCGCGAATATACTTATCATCAAAGCTCGAAAATCTGAATCCGCCGTTTTCGTACTTATCATCCTATGTTCCGTGTCATGGAAGACGGTTACCGTCAATAATTCGGGCGGTACGATGCCGCGATATACTTGCTCCGTCTCTTTCGAATCTACATTTATATCTTTGTCACCTAATAGCAGCAACACAGGGGAGTGGAAAAGGCGAAGATCAACGGTTGCATCTGACAAAAAGTTTTTGCTGACAAAAGCCCAACGCTCTTTTGACATCGCATCTTTTTTGCCAACTAGCTGCAAGTATTCGACATAAGACGCATTTTCCCTTAAAAGTTTCCGTACTTCCATGTTCTTTGCCACTGTTTGTTCAATGTCCGCTTCTGCATAACCATCGTGTTGCATTTGCATACGAGTGTTGTACTCCCCTTGACTCGACCAGTTAATGGCAGGTGCTACGAGTATACTAAAGGCAAGCGGTTCTTTACCGGCCAGTTTTGGAATAACCCATCCTGCTTGACTTGCACCCCACGTTCCTATTTTTGTTGCGTCAATCATCGGCTGTGTTTTTGCCCAGGCGATAGCCTGACGCGCTTCTTCCACGCGATCATCGATACTTTGATCCAGCCAATTTCCTTCCGAGCCGTTAATGCCACGCTTGTTCAGCGACAAGGAAGCATAACCAGCGGAAGCTAACCGCTCCCATAGCGGCTTATAGCCCTCATCGAGGGAGGCATCAACGGGTCCGTCACCATGAATAAACAATACTAATCCCAGTTTGTCCGTATAGTTTTTAGGAAGTACAAACGTACCGGTCATTTTACCTTGGGGCGTCTGGATTTGAACAGCTTGCTCAATCATATCAAAGCTGTGTTGTTTCAAAATATAAAGTCCTGCACCGCCAAATAGCATGACGATAATCAATATAGAAATGGTAATTTTCTTTTTCATCATATTTCTCCTCTGAAAGATTCGCTTTATTTCAACTTCATCAACATATAATCCCACTTCGATTCATTGAATAGCAAATGACGCACTAAGCTATTGTTTTGTAAATGAGTCTGGAATGTCAGAAGCTCGTATAGATGCTTGGCACGTGGGTTACTACCTACGACGTGTAAGCTCAGCACATCTAGGTGTGGCTCCGTTTGCACAAACTGCTGCGCCCACTGTAATAATAACTTTCCGACCCCCTTGCTTCGATGGTCCGGATGGACAACAATGTCAGCAATATAACATTCTCCAGCCTGTGGTTTATGATCTAATAAAGATAATCCGATCAACATTTTAACCAGGTTCCATTTTCCTAACCTATTGAAGCTTTTCCACGAAGGAAGTTTTTGCTTTTGCTTCATATCATATTCGGGCTTCCATTTGATAGAAATCGTACCGATCACTTCTCCATCCTGCAAGGCGGCCATTCTTTGACCTGCCGGTTCGGTGGGGAAATGTTCAAACAGCTTTTCGAAAAAAAGAGCGAGATCGTCATCATTCATATTCGTCAGGGTTTGGAATTTTCCGCGAAACCCGTGAACAAGCAATCGGCTGACCTGGGGATTGTACTTGGCCTGCATTGGTTCGATTGTTATTGGCGCTATCGTCATGTTCGATTTCCCTTTTCGGAATTAGCAGACGATTCGATCAAGATTTGCAACTCGTAATGCAACTCGTTCTTGCTAAATAATGATAAATAGGATCTTTCAATAAGGATAAGGGGACCCGCTAGGGTATATGATTGCGCAGCAGCATAGTCGTACAACTGTTCAATCATTTGTTCAAGCTCTTCTTCATCATTAACGAGGGACTGTATCGAAAGGTAATTTCCCTCAGGCAAACAAATGTCACCAGGCCCATGAGTTTCCAGGCATAAGATAGTTATGCTCGAATCATCGTATATATAATGAATGTCCGATTCGAACAAATTCGGAACATGCTTCGCTTGTTCAGCCAACAGTTTGGCATTAGGCTTAGTATGTGACTCCATTTCAATCCAACGTGCAAAATAGGTAGTGTCACGCCACTTTATTTGATAGTGGTTGGACTGCGAATTAAAGTTTTGCTGTTCCTGCAAAACTTTTTTGATGAACTGTTGAAGCTCTTTGAGCCGTATCAGCTCCGCATCTACTTCCCGCAAGGAATGATGAAGAAGCTGTCGATATTGATCTGCAGAATAGGAGGTCATACAATCTTTTATGGACTGAACAGACACTCCCAGCTTGCGAAGCAATAGAATATGTGATAACTGGTATATTTGATCGATGCCGTACATTCTATATTGATTGTTATCTGTATAAGCGGGCTCAAGAACTCCCTTCTCTTCAAAATAACGAATTTGATGAANNAACTCACTCCTAACGCTTGGAATACCTCAACGATACACCTTAGGTCAGGCCTAAGGTCAAGGGGTTGTATAAAAATTTTTATTTAACCAGATCATTCAGGTAGATGAAGTGAGAGTAATTTGAATGAAATTTAGCAACGGATGTGGGAGCTCGAACACATAATTATGACTAAAGCTCATATTTTCGTAGGGGGATTTTTTTGGCAACCCTATTTCGAACAGGAAAAAACATTTTAAAATGTGGCTGATTTCTCGAAAAAACGTTTGACAAATCAAACTGAAATCCATGATCAAATTTGTACATATGATATCTATCGTTTCGCTATTCATGGCAATCGAAAAATTTATTATGAGTAGTATCACCGTTCCTAAAGAAAATGCGATGAACGAAGCTGTTAAAGGTGTTTTTGAATAAGAACTTAAACGAGCATGGAGTCATTACAGGGAAATTACCGCAACAAGCCAACATAGACCCTAGTCAAGTGATCGGTATAGGTGTCGATTTTACAGCCTGCACTGTGCTTCCGGTACGAAGTGTCCATGATAAGGAGGTCAGATTTATTTAGTGTGGCAGCGGCTGTTCATCCAAACATACCGAACATATGAGTGACTTTTTAAGATTTGATGTCCATTCCAAAAATTGTAGATAAGAAGTTGGAATATTTGAGGGCGATTTTAGCTTTTGACGATTTATCAAGGTTCCATCTTTTTATATAAAGGAGGGAGAGTGTGCTCAACATATGGGAGAACACTTAAATCCGAAATGTCGGAGTGTTTGCTGGGGGTGAACCGGTTGAACATGGAATTAAAAAACGAAGCCTGATACGCAATGTNNGGGAATGATCAAATAGGGTTATACGCAGGTTCTGTTACGGCCATTTCGTCACAACCAGCCACCAATTATATCCCGGCCAATGTTGTGGACGGCGTCGCTGCGCCGCAGTGGTTTGCGGACAGCACAGACACCCCCGACTGGGAAAGGCAGGCTGTATCCTTGGCGTCTGCCGCGGGTATCATTGAGGTGCGGGTGCGGGACCATTTCATGCAGGCGATAAAGCTACGTGGGCGGATGTGGTGACGGTACTGCTGAGAATGTTGAATCTTAGGGAGTTGAATCGATTATGAAAGCTCTAATTATTTCGGATATTCACAGCAACGTCAAAACGCTGGAATCGATCCACAAGGCAGAATCCGACTGTGACGTGATTTATTGCGCGGGAGATCTTGTAGACTACGGGCCTTTCCCGCGGGAAGTTATCGAATGGGTGCATAAGAACGATGCGAATTGTGTTCGCGGCAACCATGACGACATTATTATCGACCTGTACCGAAACGGCAAAAGCGGTCATGATGTGGCGGAGGATGAGATCAAGTGGGCGCATTACAATGCAAGGCTGCTCGGCGAAGCGGAAATTTCCTTCCTCGAAAGCATTCCGGTCTACCGTACATTCGAGATGGACGGCTANNCTATTTGACGATTGATAGCTTGCCCAAGTACGATGCTTTCTGGGCGGAACGCAACGTCAGGACAATTGGGGCCGAAGAAGATCGCCGCATTATTTTCGGACATACACATCGCAGATGCATTCATTATTTGAGTGACGACAGCTTGTGGCTGAATCCGGGAAGCGTCTCCTACCGCCGTCGCGACGACCCGTCGAAAGAAGCGCACTATTTCACGATTACCGATGGCAAAATAGCGATGAAAAGTCTTGTCTATGATCGCACGCCTTTGCTCGAAGCGGCACAAAAGTTGCTGTTGAAAGAAGAAGAGATGAAGGTTGCGTACTTCTTTTTCGGGTAAGCGGCGGGAGAGCAGGCAACAACAATGGGGACGTATCCACGATTTGGTGTCGGGATACGTCCCTTCTCATTTATTGTACACCGGCAGGTTGCGATTTACAGCTTTCAAGGCGATAATTCCCGCTCATTTTGCGCCTCAGTTTACATTTTTATGATTGCTTCATTTTTTTACACTATGGCATGGGAAACGTATCTTTCATAATAGAAGTTGTGAAGTTGCGGATATGATCCTGCAGAGGCTGCGGATCATATCCGCCTATTCTATAGGAAGCAGGTGGGAAAATGACTACTATTTATTGGGTATCGAGTAGCGACGAGTTGGCGGAAGCCATTGGCCGGGCAGAACCTGGTTCTTCGATCTTGTTGGCAGACGGTGTTTACGAACGGAATGAAGACTACATTATTGAAGACAAAGTAGGGTCGGACACCACAATATTAAGCATTCGCGCTGTAAATAAAGGAAAAGCGACGATCGCTGGAGAATCAAGTATACGCATCTTGAACTCTGCTTATGTAGAGGTATGGGGGCTGCATTTCCAGGTCGAACAGCACGAATCTATCATCCTGGACGGTTCGCGGCATGTGAGGATTGCGCGGAATAGATTTGAGCCGCGACAGGTTGGGGCGGAGTATAGCCTGCTGTCAGTGCTGGGAAGCGGAAGCGGCTGGAACCGGATCGAACGCAACGAGTTCGGGCCAAAGGCCGACCTCGGACCGCTCGTTGTTTTTGATGGCGACGGTGAACAAATCTCGCAGCATGATGTCATTGAATATAATTATTTTCATCATATAGGCCCGCGTGTCGTCAATGGGCTTGAAGCGATCCGGCTCGGCCTGTCCGGCATCTCTCTCTCGAACGGCTATATTACCATTCAACACAACCTGTTTGAAAATTGCGACGGAGAGCCCGAGATTATTTCGATAAAAAGCTGCTATAATACAGTTCGGTACAACACGTTCCTTAACTCCGCCGGCCAAGTGACAGCGCGTCACGGACATGGAAATCGCTTTCATAATAATGTATTTATCGGCGATGACGTGAAGGAAGAAATGGGCGGATTTCGTATTTACGGCAACGACCATCACATTTTTGATAACTATATGGAAAACTTGACGTTGGATGCGCTGCTCATTGACGGCGGCAACTACGATGGCGGATCGAACGGCTATCCCGAGGCGCCGACGCAGGAGGAACTGAGGAAACATTGGCGCGTCTATCGCGCCAGTGTAGTGAATAATACGATTGTCAATTGTCGTCACGGCATTACGCTCGGCAAGCGGATTCCTTATGCGCCGGAGCAATGTGTAATCGCTTACAATCGAATATGCGGCAAGGAGCAGCCGGCCATTTATGAATACCGGCCGTCTCCGGCGGTTTGTATTAACAATCAAAAAGCGGATGTCGCGGATATTCGTTGTCCGGCTATTCTAACAAGAATTGACGTCGGTCCCGACTCCGACTAAAGCTAACATGGAGGAGAACCTATGGCCCAAACTCGAAACCGGTGGACAATCTATCTGAAGCAGCTCCGGCATAAAAATCGCAGCGTATACATGACCTGGATGCTTTCCTACGTCTCGGTGCTGCTCGTGCCCATTCTGATCAGCGGCGTTATATACGGCGCGACGCTGAACGTTGTAAAGGCTGAAATTAACCGTGCCAACCAATCTATTCTTCTTCAGATGGAGCAAGCCATAGATAGCCAGTTCAAAGGAAACGAGAATCTAAGCCTCGAGGTGAGCCTCAACAGGCGAATCGCAGCATTTATTTCGGCCGATACCAATCTGTCTGATTCGAACCACTACGATATATACCAAATCGCTAATGATTTGCGCGTATACGAAATCGCTAACGATCTTCTTGAAGGCATTTATATTTACTACAAAAATAGCGATACGGTCATCGCCCGCAACAACCGTATGAACATCGAAGCGTTATACGACCATATTCGCCTTGAAGAGCATATGCCGTTCCAGTCGTTACAAGAATATTTTGATCAAGGGTACATTAAAGGCTACCACTCCGTAGTTGTGTCTGAAGAGAATGAGTGGCGGCCTACGGTCATGTATGCCCAAAATGTGAACTCAACAATCATGAATCAGCCTGGAGCTGTCTTGCTGTTCATGATTGACCGCAGCAAGCTGCTAGAGCAAGCTTCGGCGCCTGAGAAAGGTACGATCTTTATTCTGGATGAAGACAACCGGTTCATTGCGTCTACGGACGAGTCGCTGTCTGAACCTGCTCTACTATACAGCGATATGTCG
>DOJM01000156.1 GCA_003529225.1 Paenibacillus sp. | reverse complement strand
GTAAAAATAGATGTGTGTCAATAGTCAAACGACTTGATAATATTGCCTACTATGTTGATGTCCCATGCATATTAGCTGAATTCACATATCCTACATCAAGGAAACCATTTCATGCAGAAAGGGGATCAAGATGAAGAATGTTGAAACACTAGGTATTATGGTTACTAACGCCAGGCAACGGAAGGCGACTTTAAAAAAATACATGAAGAATCATCATTTTTCAAAATTAAGGATGTTCAGTTTTTCCCCAACTGATATTGATTGGGAGCATAGACGTATTAGAGGCCTTCATCTTCGTAATATGAAGTGGGAAACGGGTAGCTTTTCATTTCCGAAGGTGATTTATAACCGTTGTTACAATTCAGAGATGGAGACTATTGATCGGTTGGAGCAGATTATTGGAAGGAACAAGTGTTTCAATCAAATTAACCAATTTGACAAGTTGGAGATTCATCAGGCTATAAATCGTTGGCTAAGTCCTCATGTCCCCGATACATTGCCTTACAGTAACGATAACTTGGAACAAATGATTCACCTTCATAAATTGGTTTTTTTGAAGCCCTGCCACGGCCATATGGGAAAAGGCGTTTATCGAATCGAACAGCGTGATACTGGAGAACTGCATATTTCTAACCACTATGTTCTGCCCAGCATTATCGTTGGATCTATAAGTCAGTTACTTACCGAATCCGAACGGTTTGTAGGTCAAGTCCCCCATTTAATCCAGAAAGGGATATTTACCAATAATCTTAACAACCGCACTTTTGATATCAGGGTGCTTGTACAAAAAAATAAAAATGGTCTTTGGTCCACTACTAATGTTATCAGTCGAGTATCATACGCAGGCTGTTTCAATACAAGCATATACGAAAGAGCCTGCCTAACGATGGATGTGTTGAAGAAGCTATACCCGGTAAAATCCGTTAGGGATATGATGAATACCATCTATAACTTAAGTTTACGAACAGCAGAGATCCTTGAGTTGGATTCCGGCATCCATCTATGCGAGGTTAGTGTAGATTTGGTCATTGACTTNNTGGATCATTGAAGTTAACGGTATGCCACAAAAGAGCCTTTATGATGAACTTCCTATATCCCGAAGAGCCATATACTCCCGTCCACTTGAATACGGCTATTACCTAAGTAAACGATAATTTTTTAGATGATCCTGCATATGCTGAATTACTTGTATAGGTTCTTGCCTTTGGAATGGCTAATGAAGTTCAATATTCAAGACAGTTGTGTTTTGTTGGTTTCTTTCGCTTCGGAGGTGTCTCGTTATGCATACGCTGTACGGTGCTGGCCGAAGTTTGCTGCAGGCTGGCACAGTGCGAGCCGTTGACCCTAGCGCTTGTTCGACGGACCGTTTTAACAGATTGTCCTTGCTGCAAAGGGACAAAGCGGTATGTAATTGGCACGCCGGCCCCTTGTCCTCGATGCAGGACAGCATGATTTTGGCGGCTTGCATCCTCATCTCGTAGGCAGGCTGACGAATGGTCGTAATCACTGCCGATGTACTCCTCCCGCAGCTCCAAGCCTGCTTCCTCCATTGCTTTCTTGTATCTGCTCACCGGAAAATAGGGAAATCCGGATCGACATCCAATAGCATTAGCACTTCAAAGATCGTTGCTGGAATTACAATCGGTTCTGTAAAAGATTGATGTAATAACCACCTAATAATATAGGTGGTTATTTGCGTACCCATAAGAATTCCTTCGGAAACTTAACTTGCGACAAGGAAACCCATACAGTACACTTTCTTTAACTAGTACAAACCTAAGATAACTTGGGAAAATAACTTTGAAAAAGGAAGTGTTAAATAGTGGATCTAGAGATGGTCATGCAGGAGCTGGAAGCGCTTGGCAAGGAACGAACCAAGAAAATATATATGTCTAATGGAGCAAAGGAACCGCTATTTGGCGTGGCTACCGGAGCAATGAAGCCAATCTTCAAGAAAACCAAAATAAATCAGCCATTGGCTGAGCAACTTTACGCGACAGGGAACTACGACGCTATGTATTTTGCCGGCATCATTGCTGATCCCAATGCAATGACGGAAGCGGATTATGACCGATGGATGGATGCGGCTTATTTTTATATGCTGTCCGACTTTGTAGTGGCAGTAACCTTGGCAGAAGCGGATATTGCACAACAAGTTGCCGATAAATGGATCGCGAGCGGTGAAGAGCTGAGAATGTCAGCGGGCTGGAGCTGTTACTGCTGGCTGCTTGGCAGTCGGCCGGATGTTGAGTTTTCCGAAAGCAAGCTTGCCGGTATGCTTGAGAGGGTGGGAAATACGATTCATGATTCTCCAGAACGTACCCAATACGCAATGAATAACTTCATGTACACAGTGGCCGTATCTTATTCGCCACTTCATGATAAGGCCAGTGAAACCGCAAGAACTGTAGGGCCAATTGAAGTTGATAAGGATAAGGCAAAAAGTAAATTGATTGACGCGTACGCAAATATTCAAAAAGCAGTTGACAAAGCTCGGCTTGGCTTTAAACGCAAGCATGTAAGATGTTGATCTAGCAGAAGCTTCTAGAGAAGAAAAAGGAAAAAGGATTCCCTGAAACTTCACTCTGCGTTACTATATAGAAATGACTCCAAGTGGGAGAGAGAAGGGGGAAAAGCATGCATGGGCAACTTATTGGAAATTTTGCACAAGGAAGTCGTACCGGCAGAAGGCTGCACAGAGCCGATCGCAGTAGCGTATGCCGTCTCCTTGGCGGCAGAGCTTCTCGAGGAAGAAATAACGGGGATTCAGCTGCATCTCAGCGGTAATATTATTAAAAATGCAATGGGAGTGGGCATACCTGGGACAGGCCAGACAGGTCTGCCTATCGCAGCAGCCCTTGGTGCGGTGGTCGGACGTTCGCACAAGGAGCTGGAAATCCTATCAGGCCTGACTCAGGATGAGCTAAAGCTGGCAAATGACCTGCTGGATCGAAAGCTGTTAAAAGTGGAGATAATGGACACTCCTGAGAAGTTATATATTGAAGCACAGGTGAAGACAGAGAATCATACAGCGACTGCTATCCTTGCTAAAGAACACACTAATATAGAATATCTGGCTCTGGACGGGAAAAAAGTGACACCTAAGAAGTCTAAAGCAGATTGTGGCAAGCCTGGACTTTCTGATACTGAGGCTTATGAAGGCTTTGTAGATCGGATATACGAGTTTATAACTACGGCCCCATTTTCAGACCTTAGCTTCCTCATGGAAGGCGCTCGGATGAACAAAGCGATTTCCGAAGAGGGACTTCGAGGCGATTATGGGTTGCGAGTAGGAAAGAAGATGAATCAGCAATCTGCTGTGAATTTGTTCGGCAATGATGTAGCGAACAAAATTATTGCGGCCACCGCTGCGGCTTCAGATGCTCGTATGGATGGCAGCGCAATGCCTGTGATGACAACAGCAGGCAGCGGTAATCAAGGCATCGCCTGTACGCTTCCTGTTATATCTTTGGCGGAATTACTCGGCAAGGATGAAGAGACACTAGCTCGGGCGCTTGCACTAAGTAATCTGGTCACTGTGCATATCAAGCATTATATTGGGCGGTTGTCGCCATTATGTGGTTCAGGGATTGCAGGTGGAGTTGGCGCGAATAGCGGGATCATTTATCTCATGGACGGCACTCTTGAGCAGATCAAGCATGGGATACAGAATACGATAGCCTCTTTATCAGGCATGATTTGCGACGGTGCCAATTCAACCTGTGCGCTGAAGATATCCACCTCCACTAATACGGCGATTCAGGCAGCCACACTGGCGATGAACAATATTTCTCCTACAACTAAGGATGGAGTTATTTTCGAAGAGGTGGAAGACACTATCCGCAACATGGAGCGGCTGGTTCAGGAAGGTCTGGCGGATACTGACAAGACCATCTTAAATATCATGCTCTCCAAAGGCGGAGCGAATTAGCTTCCTAATAAATTGATAACAAGATAGGACATAATAAAGACCGCCCGGTTTCCTGTATAAAATAGCAGGAGGCTGGGCGGTCTTTATAACTCTTCTGCAAGATCATAGGTTTACGAGAAGATTTGCTTTAAATTTTAACATAACTTATTCTGGATCATAAAGGCATACACTGATGTTATAAAAAGGAGATATTATGANNGAACTTTGAGAACAGCTATGCTCATCTGCCGGAATCCATGTTTACAAGGATCAAACCAACTCCTGTGCGTAAGCCGGAGTTAGTTATTTTAAATGAACCATTGGCTACTACCTTAGGGCTGAATAGTACAGCACTACATAGTAAGGATGGTGTTAAGATTCTTGCAGGTAATGAAGTCCCTGAAGGTACTGTGTCGCTTGCTCAGGCTTATGCCGGACATCAATTCGGACATTTTACCATGTTAGGTGACGGCCGAGCTGCGCTTATTGGTGAGCAGATCACACCCCAAGGTGAATGTGTAGACATTCAGCTTAAGGGCGCGGGAAGAACACCATACTCTCGTGGTGGCGATGGCCGAGCCGGACTTGGACCGATGCTTCGTGAATATATCATCAGCGAAGCCATGCATGGTTTGGGTATTCCTACCACTCGCAGCTTGGCAGTGGTAACTACTGGAGAAACGATCATTCGAGAAACAGGGCAGCCTGGTGCTATTCTGACCCGAGTTGCTGCAAGTCATCTACGGGTGGGTACTTTTCAATATGTTGCAGCATGGGGGACAGTGGAAGATCTCCGCACTCTGGCTGATTACACGTTACAAAGACATTATCCGGAAGCTGATCCAGAGGAGAATCGTTATTTATCGCTGCTTCGGGAAGTGATTGGACGTCAGGCTGAACTGATTGCTAAATGGCAGCTTGTAGGATTCATTCACGGAGTGATGAACACCGACAACATGGCGCTTAGCGGAGAAACGATTGATTATGGCCCTTGCGCCTTCATGGATGTGTATGATCCAGAGACGGTATTTAGCTCCATTGACCNNCAATCAACCGGGCATTGCCTCTTGGAATCTCGCGAGATTCGCGGAGACTCTCCTATCATTGCTGGCTGATGATCAAGAACAGGCGATTCAGCTCGCTGAAGAGGAAATTGCAGATTTTAAAGAGAAGTCTTACCATCACTGGCTCTCAGGTATGAGGGCGAAGCTCGGAATCTTCAACGAAGAGGTAGAGGATGTAGCGCTAATTGAGAATCTGTTAGATTTGATGCAGAAATATCGGGCGGACTATACCAATACCTTCCGTGCCCTAACTTTAGAGAAGCTGGAAGAAACCGCTCTATTTGGTGCAGCGGAATTTACGAAGTGGCAAGAGTTATGGCAGGCTAGACTTAGCAGACAGCAGCAATCGAAAGAGGTTTCGTTGCAGCTAATGCGCAATAGTAATCCTGCGATCATTCCGCGGAACCACAGGGTAGAAGAAGCACTCCAAGCGGCAGTACAACAGGAAGATTACAGTGTGATGGAGCGCTTGCTTAAAGCTCTTTCCAATCCTTACGCGTATTCCCCTGAACAGGATGAATACTCGGCACTACCTGAGGAATCAGCACGTCCATATCGAACCTTCTGCGGCACTTGATTTGCTGATAAGGATCTAAATAATGAGGTGAAGTAAGAATGTTTCATGCATATGATGTTCTAGCTAATCAGTTGCTAGCTAATGCGAATGATCCAAGTTGGTATGTGCCCTTTGAGGTAGCCATAAAAGACTTAAGCGAAGAAGAAGCATTTTGGAAAGTAACGGAAGAAAGCAATAGTATTGCTGAGATCGTGCAGCATCTGCTCTACTGGAATGAAACTTGGCAAACAAGGTATAAAGAAAAGAGTGTCCACGCGCTTCCTTCAGTGGATAACAATAATACCTTTGTCGTTGCAAAAGGAGTAATGTTCCAAGAGCTTCAACAACAACTCTTAGAAGTTCTTTTACGTTGGCAGGAACTGATTACAAAGGAACAATTGGATGCCGATGTTCAAGAATTCCAAGGCAGTCAGTGGTGGGAAGTAATAGGCAATGTGACAACACATAACGCGTATCACGTGGGGCAAATCGTTTTTATTCGAAAGATCCAAAAGAGTTGGAATCGCACTATGAAGTGAATTGAAGGGCGTTAACGGATGTACATTCATCTGGCTAACGTCTTTTTTTGCGAATATTAATGAAGATAAGTTGCGCAAAACTACTTACAAATACTTATATAAACTCATTTAATGCTTGCAAATACTTATAATATAACTTATGATGACTATAGGAGGTGCATACATGATGTTTCAAGAGGAGAGATTGTTAAAAATACTCGAATATTTGAAACAACACCAATCGATGAGTGTTCAAGAGATCTGTACACAATTTGATGTATCCAGAGATACCGCACGTAGGGATATTGTTAGATTAGTACAAGAAGGTGTTGTGATCCGAACACATGGAGGGGTATCGTTACCTGAGTTACAAAAAGAATTGTTATCTTATCAGGATCGATTGATCGATGAATCTGACAGTAAACAGAGGATAGGGAAGGCTGCGGCGCAGCTTATCCAAGATCATGAGACTGTGATTTTAGATGTATCTACCACCGTGCAATTTGTAGCAGAACAGATCAGTGCGAAGGATATTACGGTTGTTACGCACTCGATTGATAACGTAGGGATCTTGTCACAGCGGGAGGATTTGCAAATTTATGTTCTTGGTGGTTACTTGAATGTGAAAAACCGCCTGTTATATGGCCCTTCTATTATCGATAAACTTAGTGAAATCCGTGCTGATAAAGCCTTTATTGGAGCATCCGCGATCCGTGCTGATGGACTCTACTATCCATATGAAGAAGATGTGCGGGTGAAGAGAGAAATAGCCCGAAGATCAGATCAAGTCATCTTAGTGGCAGATCACACCAAATTTATTGGCAAATCATTTTTCCGTCTAGACTTTGAGTTCGTCGACATTCTAATTACCGATCGGGAACTCCCAAGTGAGATCAGAGAAATTCTAGATCAGAAGAACATCACAGTAATTGAATGTCCAGAAGAAACTGAAGAGGCTCGAGAGCAAGACTGATAACGAAACAGAGGAGGATATTTATGTCTTATATTCTGCAAAATGTACAAGTGGCGCTTCAGAATCGTATTGTCCCAGCGGCTAATGTGTGGATTTCTGAAGGGAAAATCATAAAGATAGATTCAGAAGATCTTTCGATTCCAGAGGGACAACATGAACGGATTGATGGTGGTGGCCATTTGTTAGTACCCGGGATGATAGATGTTCATATTCATGGCGCCAATGGCTTCGATATGATGGACGGTACGGAAAAGAGTATTCAAGAGGTCTCAAGTGCTTGTGCTTCATCTGGCTGTACCTCATTTTTGGCTACATCTGTGAGTTCTACGCTAGAAGATCTTTTAGAGATGATTCGTAGTGTCAAGCGTGTGATCGGACATGAAGTGGGCGCAAAGATCGCAGGTATTCATTTAGAAGGACCTTACTTGAACCCGAAGCGAAAAGGAATGCAGAACGAAAAGTATCTGCGCCACCCCAACTTAGAGGAAATGAACCTGATTTTTGAAGAAGCAGGTTCACTTATTAAGATGGTTACAATCGCTCCGGAGTTGCCGGGAGGGATGGAGCTCATTTCCTTTTTGAAAGAAAAGGGTGTAGTTATAGCCATCGCTCATTCAGATGCCACATATGAAGAAGCTAAACAAGCCTTTGCGTCGGGGGCAAGTCATGTTACGCATTGTTTTAATGGCATGCGTCCTATCCATCATCGAGATCCAGGGGTAATTGTGGCTGCTTTTGAAGAGAAGCATGTAAGTCTTCAAGCGATTGTGGACAACGTCCATCTGCACCCTGCAATTATTCGATTAATGCATACCTTGAAAGGACCAGAAGGAATGGTCTTGATTACAGATGCACTGCAAGCTATGGGATTAGGTGATGGGGATTATATGTTTGGAGGCCATCATGTTACGGTATCCGAGGGGGTAGCGAGACTGAAGGATGGAACCCTAGCTTCAAGCACAGTGACTATGAATGAAGCTTTACGTTACACTGTCGAAACTGGAATTCCATTGATAGACGCCGTAAAGATGGCTTCAACTACACCGGCCAATATTCTTGGACTTCAACAAAAGGGGACAATAACATCCGGCTTTGATGCTGATCTGGTCCTCTTGGATGATGAATTTAAAGTGTGCTGGACAATGGTGAATGGTCAAATTTCATAAATCATGATGAATACAGGTTACTTCTGCTCAATGCAGTTGTAACCTGTATTCATGTGCGGTTATGCCAAACACGCTTTTAAAATGCCGGTTCAAATGAGTTAAATCCACAAATCCACAATCTACTACAGCGGCATAGATATCCTTAGTTTTCTCAATGGACTGCTTGGCATGCTCTACCTTGCAATTTAAGAAAAATTGATAAGGTGATATTCCTGTATGTGTCTTAAACTCTCGGATAAATTGATATTTGGAAAGTCCAAACTCTTTACAGAGATCATCTAGTTTCAGTACATGTTCTAAACTGCAGTACATCATTTCCTTTGCTTTTTTGACAAATTTATTATTTATCCTGTGCTCTNNCAGACTAGATGAACCAGATTTAACAACAGCTCATTGCACAAGGACTCCTCTTTGTCATTCTGGATGGCATGGCTTAGCGCTAATATGCACTGTGCCAATTTGTCATCGTAAAGGATGGGAGAGGCAAAGCGGAGTTCTTTTTTTCCAAGGATCTCTTGTATCAAGGTTGGCTTGATATATAGCATGAGATAATCAATACCTGCTTTATCATATGAATTGCCGTCATGCGTTTGCTCGGGATTAAATAGCATTACGCCATTTTTATGAGAGGATTGCAAGCTACCATCAAGGTTATATTGCTGAATGCCACGTAAGGTAACACCGATTGCGTATTCCTCATGGCAATGTTTTTTATAAGTGAAATCACTCATGCTAGCTGACAATGTTAGGATANNAACCTCCACGACTTATAGGATTCCCGATATCATAATGGCAGAGTATACTAAAAATAGTGCCATCAGAGTATTTAGAACTTTTTGGTGATTTTGCAGAAATGCTCTGAAGATTGCCCCAAATACAACCCATGTCGTAAAAGCAAAAAATCCGATCACAGTTATAATTATAACAAACATAAATAGGGTGAGAGAAGAAGTATAGAACGGCATTACATAGCTGGGAATGACTGTTAAAGTAAATAAGAGCACTTTAGGATTCACAAGTTGCATAAGTAAACCCGACCGAAAATTGGCATTTGGATTAGGCTTGTCTTCCATTGCACCCATTTTATAGATTTTATAAGCAAGATAGAGCATATATATACTTCCGACGACTTGCATAATGATCAGGATATTTGGGATGACCTCCACCAGAACACGATTCATCAAGGTAGAAAGGATAAGCAACAGACCAAAAGCCATCGTAGCCCCGTATACATACCGCATGGTTTTCTTAGCCCCTGAATGTTGCACGGAAGAAAGAATAACAATATTGGCAGGACCAGGTGAACATGTAACTACAATGCAATAGAGAAGAAAGGAAATTATATTCATGATGACCTCCAGTAAAAGTTGTCTTATGAATATAAACCTCATAACTTGATTGTTTATAGTACATTATTGCAGAGGAGATTAACATAATGAATGAGACAAAGCATTTAACTATTAGTACACTCACTGAGGACGATTATGTATCTGCATGCCGGGTATTTGAAGAATCAATATCGGATGCCTTTAACAAAGAGGGATTAGGTCACTTACTAGAGGATATACAAAGTGAAACCGATCATAAAAAGCAAAAGGCACTATCTTCACTGGAACAGGCAAACTCGGATATTTATTTCTTTATCGCTAAAATCAATGGGAAGGTTGTGGGTACGATTTCCTATGGTCCCTGTGGTGAGACTATTCAAATCTGTACAGAACATCAGTTGGATCATTTGGGGGAATTGGGGAGTTTATACGTGTTGCCAAGCTATCAGGGGCAAGGGATTGGTTCGGCATTAATTAAGATAATGATGATATTTCTAAACGAACAAGGGATCGAGAAAGTTTGTTTGGACAGTGGATATAAACGTGCACAAATCAAGTGGANNGTTTGGTTGTGTAATGTAAGAAGTGATTAAATAGAAATTGTACATCATATGAAACGATAGCGTCGTAATATTATATATATAATGTCGCATTTCCCTACTAATAAAGGGTTTTGTTCTGTGATATTTTATTAGTAGATGTCAGAATAACATATATACGGGAGGCACAAGCAAATGACGATAAGAATGGGTAAGATTAGCTATTGGCATGTACATGCTTGGGACTATACGAAGCAAGCTCAAGAACATGAGGATACTGTATTAGCTGCAGTTTGGGATGAAGATGCAGAGCGTGGGAAAAAAGCTGCCGAAAGCTTAAATGTTCCTTTTTTCGAATCACTGGATGACCTGCTTGCGCAAGAGGATATAGATGCCGTCATAGTGGATGCGCCGACCAATGTGCACAGAGATGTAATTGTTGCTGCGGCTAAAGCGGGCAAACATATTTTTACGGAAAAAGTAATTGCCACTACACATAAAGAAGTTGAAGAGATCATAAGCGCAGTGGAAGAGAACGAGGTGAAGCTGACCGTATCCTTGCCACGTCTAAATGATGGATACGCATTAACGATTCAAGAAGTTCTAAGTCAAGAACTGCTCGGAGAGATTACTTACGTTAGAGTTCGCTTATCCCATAATGGGGCTACAGAAAACTGGCTTCCCGATCATTTCTATAGCTTGGAACAATGTGGTGGCGGAGCTTTGATTGATCTGGGCTGTCATCCTATGTATTTGACGAAGCTTTTCTTAGGTCAAGATGTGACCGGTGTAAGTGCTAATTTTGGTTATGTAACGGGCAAGGAAGTAGAAGATAATGCAGTGGTAACATTATTTACGGATTCAGGAGCAATTGGTGTGGTCGAGGCTGGTTTCGTGAATAGTCATTCGCCGTTTACCATCGAGGTACATGGAACCGAAGGAACTCTTCTTTACGGAACACCAGAGGATAAGCTTCTTCTTAGAAGTAACAAATCCGCTGACAAAGAGGAAGGATGGAAAGAAGTAGCGCTACATGCTAATCGTGAAAGCGCATTCCATCAGTGGGTTAATCATATCCAAAAGGATACTATCGCCACCGAGAATGTTCAAATTGCTGTGGAGCTTACGAGATTAATGGAAGCGGCGAATCGTTCTGCTAAAGAAGCTCGTATGATTCGGTTAGTAGATCTAGACGCTTAACCGGTCTCCACCTGTTAGGAGGATTTAACATTGAGTAACTTTCCCTATGAGATGATGTTTGAGAAGCATGATATGCTCGAAAGATTGGATATTTCAATCCAATGGGGACATTACGAGATAACAGTTCTTAGATTTCATTTGACCTCTTTTCCGCCGGGAAGAGTCATAGATTTCCATAATCATTCTGAATTCGAATTTCATTTTATTCCAAGAGGAAAGGGAGAAGTGACTCTTGGCGATTTAAAATATCCCTTGTCTGAGGGAATGTTTTATTTAACCGGACCGGGTGTCATGCACCGCCAAGAGGCGGATCCAGATGATTCTATGGAAGAACTGTGTCTACATGTGGACATCAAAGAGAAGATCAGAGAGGAGGTAGATCCTTGGGAAGTTGCGGAGGCTGAGACCTGTGTTCAGAAGCTAAAGCAGCTACCACTAGTTCCAGCGCAAGACTATCACAGCGCTATGAAATGTTTTCTTGAAGCCTATGAAGCTTGTGAAGGTAAACTAACGGGATATTACACTTCCATTAAACATCTCGTAATCAGCATTTTATTAAAGGCAGTAAGAGCGTATGATGCAGGTGGAATTCGAACAGAAGCACCTGTTAGAGATATGTCAACTTATCGGTACCAATACGCCATTCAATATATGGAAGCTAATTATTCAGGAGCTGTTACCTTGGAGAATGTTGCTGAAAAGCTGAATATTAGTTCAAGGCAGCTGCAGCGAGTGTTTAAACAAGTTAACGCCGATCAATCTTTCAGTAGGGCGCTTGAGGATATAAGGTTGAAAGCGGTCTGCCGTAAGCTTGAAGANNGAAGGGTTTACGAATGCTACATATTTGCATATTGTCTTCCGCAAGCGGTTAGGCATGACTCCAGCAACTTATCGAAATACAAAACAAACTAATTAGAAGTGAGGGTGAAAGATATGAGTAAAGTGTTTCGCGTAGGAATTATTGGATGTGGTGGAATTGCGAATGGCAAGCATCTTCCAAGTTTGAGCAAGCAAAGTAAAGTGGAGATCGTAGCTTTTTGTGACATTATTAAAGAACGTGCTGAAGAAGCAGCGGAGAAATACGGTACTAGCGAAGCTGCTGTATATACGGATTACACAGAACTATTAAAAGATCATTCGATTGATATTATTCATGTGCTTACGCCGAATGATGCTCATGCAGAAATTTCAATTGCAGCCCTTGAAGCAGGAAAACATGTTATGTGCGAAAAACCAATGGCCAAAACGGCAGCAGATGCCAAACGAATGGTGGAAGTAGCGAAACGTACAGGCAAGAAACTAACCATTGGATATGACAACCGCTACAGAGAAGACAGCTTATATTTGAAAAAAGCATGTGAGTCCGGGGAGCTTGGTCATATCTATTTTGCAAAAGCACATGCCATCAGACGGAGAGCGGTACCGACATGGGGAGTATTCCTCGATGAAGAGAAGCAAGGTGGAGGACCTCTGATCGATATCGGAACCCATGCGCTGGATCTAACGCTGTGGATGATGGATAACTATAAACCAAAAGTCGTGCTGGGCACTAAATATCACGAACTGTCTCAAAAAGAAGAGGCCGCCAACGCTTGGGGACCTTGGGACCCTAAAAAGTTCACCGTAGAGGACTCAGCCTTTGGGATGGTCGTAATGGAGAATGGCGCGACAATTATGCTGGAAGCGAGCTGGGCACTCAATTCTCTGGATGTGCATGAAGCGAAATGCAGCTTGAGCGGGACTGAAGCAGGCGCAGATATGAAGGACGGACTTAGAATTAATGGAGAGAAATTCAGCAAGCTGTACACTAATAAAATTGAGCTTGGGGCAGGCGGCGTTGCTTACTATGAAGGAAAAGCAGAAAGTGCACCTGACATCGAATTAAGAAAGTGGATCGAGGCTATTGAACAGGATAAAGACCCGGTTGTAACACCTGAACAGGCTTATGTTGTTTCGCAAATATTAGAAGCGATTTATGAATCTGCACAAACGGGTAAGGCTGTGTATTTGGATTAGATTTTTGACAAGCATAGCGATATAGAGTAATATCCACTTGTGATTTAATTACAGGGATCTGAGACAAGACTCTCTCTTTACTGGGAGAGTTTTTTTGTTTTTTTTGCATGTTTGAATACTGGGTTATAGGGGTGAAGAGCATGAACACTGTAGAACGCAATCAAGTACTTATTGTGGAAGATGACGATAATATTAGACGGTTTATAGCTATCAATTTAACGAACAGTGGGTTTGTGGTTAGTGAGGCTGCTTGTGGAGAAAAAGCATTGCAGAGCTTTGAGGCAAACCGGCCAGACGTTATTGTTCTGGACATCATGTTGCCGGATTTAAATGGGTTTGAGATCTGCCGGAAGCTAAGAGAGCAGGATCCTGGGGTCATCATCATTTTTTTAACAGCACGAGGACAAGATCTGGATAAAATCAATGGCCTTGAAATGGGTGCCGACGATTACATTGTGAAACCTTTTAACCCATTAGAACTGGTGGCACGGATCAAAGCGATATTGCGTCGTACAGAAACAGCTTTAAAACCGCAAAAAACTATCCTTCAAGCTGGACCGATTCGCCTGGATTTGAACTCGAACAAGATATTTAAGCACGATGACATTATTGAATTAACCCCGAAGGAATTCCAGTTGATGAAGACCTTTTTAGAGCATCCGGATACAGCACTATCTAGGAATGAATTAATGAACCTGGTCTGGGGTGAGGATTTTATTGGTGATCCAAAGACAGTAGATGTTCACGTACGTAAGCTAAGAGAGAAGATTGAAGAGGATGCCTCTAACCCGCATTGGATTGAGACTGTATGGGGGCTCGGATACCGCTTTAGAAAGGATGGTTGAAGAATGGGTATTCAGAAAAGATTAGTAGGAAGCTATTTTGTAGTGATCTGTCTTACTGTGCTCATTCTTGAGATTATTCTTAATTTATCTGTACGTTATTATTATTTTCATAATATAGAGCAAACCCTGATGAATCAAGCAGAACTGTCGGCTTCTTTTTATCAGCAATATTTTAGCGACGAGGATTTAGAGGCACAATCGGATAGGTTGTTAAAGGGCTTTGCCAGTCATTCCGATGCACAGGTACAGATTATTAATGCTGAAGGTCGGCTGTTGCAGGATTCTAATGGAATCCAAGGCGATTTTACGATGACAGATAACATGGATGTGCAAGCAGCCATACAAGGGCAGCCCGGCAGTTGGAAGGGTGAGNNTGTAACTGAGGAAGCTATTTTTACGGTGTCCTATCCTTTACAAGCCAAAGGTAACATCGTTGGGGAAGTAAGGTTTATTACCTCCTTAACGGAAACGATACATACAGTTAATCAAATTGCGGTTTTGCTGATCGGGGTAGGTTTGCTCGTGATTGGTATTGTCACTTTGCTTGGATTATTACTATCTTGGACCATAACCAGATCCATTAAAGATCTGAAACAGGCAGCAGATCAAATGTCCGAAGGAAATTTCAGCATAAGAGTACAAAAGCGTTATCAAGACGAGCTTGGTTCCTTGGCAGATACATTGAATATGATGGCCAGTCGAATCTCGAAAAGTGAACAGCTTAAGAATGATTTTATNNTCAAAGGCTGGGTAATCACCTTGAAGGCGGGTGGGGAGAGTAACCAGGCTCTGTTTCATGATGGGCTAGATATCATTGAATCTGAAAGTGACAGGTTAACTCATATGGTGGATGAATTATTGGATTTCTCCAAATTGGATAACGGAAGAATCGCAATTCACCTCACGACTGTGGATCTAACAGAGCTGTTGCAGCATATTGGCAGACAACTCACCCCTAGAGCAACCCGACAAGGCATCTTGCTCGAAGTGAAAATAGAAGAGAATCTGCCTGTCATTCCTGCTGACGAGAATCGTGTGAAGCAAGTCATGATTAATCTCATTGATAATTCGCTCAAATTTACTAGTTCCTCAGGTCGAATTCATATTACTGCCCATACGGTTCCAGGGAAAGTTGTAATTACAGTTGAGGATACTGGGTCAGGCATCGCAGAAGCGGATTTAGAGAATGTGCGGCGAAAATTCTACAAAGGGGATCAACAGGCGTCAGGCAGCGGTTTAGGACTGTCCATCTCGGAACAGATCATTACATTGCATCATGGAGAGCTGCGAATAAGCAGCGTTTTGGGCAAAGGAACGATTGTCCAATTCGACTTGCCGATAAAATAAGAACTCAAATTTAACTATTTCATAACCACTTTCATCTCTTTCACAGATAAAATACTATATATGCGGACAAGCGAGGAGTCGATGATCCAAATGCCGAGCAAATTCATAACAATAGGTGCTATGTTAACAACGATACTTTTGCTCGGAGGATGCGGAGTGCCGGCGACACCAGGAGAGCTCATTAAGCCTCCATCATCAGAAGCAAGCCTGCAGCGAGACAAAACGAGCCAGGAATTTATCAAATGGCTTCCCGACAAAGCTCAATTGATAACTCCGTTGGATGGACAAGAGGATAATGCTATCTCTTTTGGGGATATGGATGGAGACGGTATCGACGAAGCAGTAGTTGTATATGAGTACAGCAAAAACAAAGGTTCTTCTATAAAAGCAATGCTGCTTAGGCAGGAAAATGAAGCGTGGCAAAAGATTTCGGAGGTTGAGGGGTTTGGGTATGGTCTGGATTATGCCGGATTCTATGATGTCGATGATGATGGCCATAACGAACTCGCGCTGGGCTGGTCATTGGGCGAGGCGGGGAACGGACTGGATATTTATACGCTGAGTGAAGATAAATTAAAGCTGTTATCGAAGAAGGCGTATCAGGACAAATTTGATCTGAGATAATCATTCCACTTTATAATCCGCTGCACTTCAGCTTCATCTTGAAACAAGATGTATTAGTGCTCAGGCGGATTATTTATGATGCTCATTTTACAACAAGAAAAATACAGAAATTAAATAGAGGTTGTATCATGTTTCTCACCACCAAAATTGCAAAGCTGGACAGATCCGTACTTTTTCTCGTAACATGCCTAGTTGGTATGGGTACTGTTGCTATTTATGGCGCGACTACGGATACACGGTTAGATGGTCTTTACATCAGTTCGTTGTATTTATTTGCTTTATTTTGCATACCCATGTTATTCATCGCATTGGTAGATTATAAGATTCTATTAGGCTGGTTAGCGTATCTCTTTTATAGCGTGGGTATTGGTCTACTTGTGCTAGTCAAGCTGGTTGGGGAAAACCTCAATGGTGCCGTGCGTTGGTTAAGTATTGGAAGCTTTCAGCTCCAGCCCTCCGAACTGGCTAAAATATGTACGGTGCTGCTCATTGCTCATCTATTGGGTAAACGAGAAGGACAGCAACTTCGCTTTTTTCAAGATTTAGTGCCGGTTTGTTTCGTTTTTTTAATTCCTTTTATTTTGATCATGGATCAACCTGATTTGGGTACAGCGCTCGTTTTTGCGGGCATATTGCTTAGTATGCTTTGGATAGGTAACATCCGTGCTCGATATATGATCTTGATCCTCAGTGTGGTGATTATTTCGATTGGCACGATACTATGGCTTTATTATGCCAACTTCGACTTGTTATCCAAGATTGTCGAGCCCCATCAATTGTCACGAATTCAGGCTTTTTTGGACCCGCAGAGTGATCCCGATAAATCTTGGCATGTCAAAAACGCAATGATAGCCATTGGCTCCGGTGGATTATCGGGTAGTGAAGGTATTTTTTTGCGAAAAGNNCGATCTATGTAGTCATCGGTGCAAAATACGGTTTTATAGGTTCATCCATTTTGCTGATGCTATATTTATTGCTCGTCTATCGAATGATCTTTATCGCACTCGAAAGCAGGGATCATGCAGGGGCATATGTTGTCACCGGGTTTATCGCCATGATTATCTTTCAAGTTTCTGTTAACCTTGGAATGCATCTTGGATTGCTGCCCCTGACGGGGATATCCTTGCCGTTTATTAGTTATGGAGGTAGCTCGTTACTTACTAATATGATTGCGATTGGCATAGTGCTGAGTGTGAAAGTCCATAGGGATGAAAGCACGGATTGAAAAAGCTACTGGAACTGAGTGGAGGGAATTATGACTAACAAACGCAAATGGACAACAACTCGTAAAATTCTGACGAGCATTGGACTTATCTTAGGCGTAACGATTATCGGAATTGGAGTATATGCAGGGTATTTATACAAAAAGACGGATAACGCGATAGAGCGCATGGCTGCTCCAGTCAACGTCCAGCCAACCGCTGCCCCAGAGGAAAAAAAGGAAACGGTATCGGTTGAACCTATGATTTTTCTGCTTGCCGGGGTAGATAGTCGGGACGGTGGTGGTGGGGTAATGAATACCGATGTGTTAATGCTTGTCAGCTTCAATCCTGACACGAAGTCGACGAGTTTCTTATCTATACCGAGGGATTTGTTGCTAAAACCTAAATCGTTGCCCTCTCGCAAAGCTAATTATTATTATGCTTACCATTACATAAAAGATAAAACTGAAGCTATCCCTAATACAAAAGAGTTTTTCAGCAATTTACTAGGTCTGCCAATTGATCACATGGTCGTAGTGAATTTTGATGTGCTGAAGGAGACGGTTGACTTGCTTGGCGGGCTAACCATTGATGTCGATATGGATATGAAATATATCGATTCCGCAGACGGGACGAACATTGACTTAAAGAAGGGCTTGCAGAAGCTGGATGGCAAGCAGGTGCTTGATTTTGTGCGTTACCGCAAATCGAATCAAGGAACGGCTGAATCCTCCGATTTTCAGCGCAATGATCGACAGCAGCAAGTAATTAAGCAGATTCTGGATAAGCTAGGGAATTTCCAAGGCGTGTCCCAATGGGGAAATGTATTGGACATCATCGGTGAAAATGTGAAGACAGATATTCCACAAGCGGATCTCCAGCAATGGTTGTTGAACTTCCCTAAACTCAAACCAGATCATATCAATTCCTTACATGTGGAATCTCTTTGGAAGAGTCCATATGTGTATGTGAATAAAGAGGATCTTAAACAAGCACTTACAACTCTGAGTAAGGAAGCAGGCGTTAGCTCCGAAAGTTCATTGCACCTGGAGAATATTGGGACGGTAGATTAACATTGTGTAAGTAGGAGTTCCAGATATTTCCTTTCATAAGTCCTTTCACTAAAATAGTGTGACTTAGGCTGCTCTTAGGAGCAGTTTTTTTGTGTTCCACTAATAATCCCGATAACAAGTAAAGTAATCCGCCAACGGGTAGAGGCCTGGAGTCCAGGCATAGTACCATGAACACAGCGATTATGAATCGTATATTGTTTTGGTTTAATTGAGAGGAGAAGGGGATTTCATGAAATACAGACTGAGTATTATCTTTCTAATCGTGCTTACAGGGATGATATCGATAGCCGCATTTAATCCGATTATTGGTCCGCTTGCTCGAAATTTGGGACTTAGTGATTTTCAATCAGGATGTTTGGTATCGGTAGCGGGACTTTGCTGGCTGCTCGGAGGATATTTCTGGGAAAAACAAACGTTCATGAGCCGAAAATGGCTGCTCGCTTCGATTATGTTCGTCTATATGGCAACACTAGTCATTTTTGCACTGCTGGCTGATTATGCAGTACGTGCTGAGAGCAAAGCTACCCTATTTTGGAGTTTCTTTATACTTCGCGCAATCGCCGGCTTTTTCTTTGGAGGTATTCCGGCATTAGCACAAGCTTATGTTATGGGCTGGAGTACAAAAGAGACCCGTACTCAGGGAATGGCATTATTCGGTGCAGCCAATGGACTTGGCTTCGTAGTAGGACCTGCAATGAGCGGAGGAATGGCTTCGCTGGGACTCACCTCACCAATGTACGCCGCAGCGATATTATTATTCACCTTGGCTATTTTATTTCTAGTGTTTATTCCTAAAGAAAAGAATATCGAGATCGAACGGCAGGCGATTTCACTTTCACCCAACGACAAACGGATACGCCTCTATTTATGGATTGGACTATTGCTATCGTTTGCTCTGAATATCGTGCAGGTTACTATCGGATTTTTTGTGCAAGACAGCCTTGGATACAGTACCCAGCGAGCCACTCAGTTAATTGGAACGGGTCTGGCTATCTCGGGAGTAATGGTGGTGCTCTCGCAAATTGTGATCAGCAAATATCTCAAATGGCATCCTAAGAAGGTGCTGCTCGTAGGGCTATTATTTGTGGCTTTGGGTCTGCTAGGCTTGTTATTGTTTATCAGATTTGCTTATGTGGACTTTACATTCTTGGGAATTGGCATCGGCTTTACATTGCTTGGCTACAGCGCGGGTGCTTCAATGGCGGTTCAAGACCATGAGCAAAGAAGCGTTGCTTCCTTTATTGCGGCCCTGCAAGGTGGCGGATCATTCATAGGTCCAGTTATAGGTACAGCTTTATACACCGCTAATATGGCATTTCCTTATTCTTTCTGCGTGCTGTTGATTGGTATTGTAGGTATCGCGAATTTGAAAAAAAGATCAGCGGATCGTGTGGAGAGTTGTTAAATAGAAATGCTGCTCATAGCCGCAGCTTGAGGCTGTCGAGGGAGACTCGACAGCTTTTTTATGATTACTACGTCAAATAAATTAGCTAATTCGGAATTCATGGTCTTATTTGCGTTACTCCATAGTTTTACAAAACCTCCTTTTTCTCAACAAGTTATTTATGGAAACGATAGTATAATATTCCCAAAGGGGAGTGATGAAGTTTAATACAGCAAGAGTGTTCATGAATTAGAGATTAGTAAGAAACATTGCGTTTATTAAGGATGCGAAGGAGTTTAGAGAACATACTATGAATTTATTTAAGAAAGTAGTCCCAAAGAATATAACATTGATAGTTTTAATACTACTGCTAATTACCGGAACGTTTATTACCGCAGTTCCTTCTGCTAAAGCTTTAGAAGTAGGGAATCAGGATGCTAATACCGGTGTGAAAGTGCAAAAGATTGTTGCCAGCAATCTTCAATCCTATGCTTTAGATATCCAAGGGAATCTGTGGGCTTGGGGTCAATATAATAGCATTGGGGAGATAGGGAATGCAGCTCCTCAAGAAGTTTCTTTCTTTAAAAATAAGCCGATTAAAGATATTCAAGGTGGTAACCAATTTCTACAGGTGCTTCTAAAAGACGGTACGGTATGGGGACGGTTTAACTATTCAAAAGATACTGCATCATTTGTTCAGATTAAGGGGCTTAAGCAGATCGTACAGATCAGCGATGCCGAGGCATATGTTTATGCCACACAGAGTGATGGTACCGTCTGGATGTATGTGCCTTCTGAACCAGGCAAAGCAGCGGTAAAAAGACCTGAGCTTTCAAATGCTGGCTTTAAGGCATTCTTTGATACATACGCTATTAAAAACGATGGAACAGTCTGGAGTATCGGTAATAAATCATCGGTTCCTATCCAGGTTGAAGGTCTTACTGGTATCAAGAAGATTATAGATGGGCAAACGAATCAGCCCAATTATGCCTTGTCAGAGGATGGACAGGTATGGGGCTGGGGTGTCTCAACCATTTATACTTCAAGTCCTGACACAGGTGTAATCAATCTCAAGCTTCTGCAGGGAGAAGAAGGTGCAGTTGAACGGGTTGAAGGGTTAGAGGGCATTCAGGATATTACATCTGGAGAGAACTTTTACACCGTTCTGAAAGAG
>DOJM01000159.1:4007-4404 GCA_003529225.1 Paenibacillus sp. | reverse complement strand
CGCTTATAGTGATTGTAAACCGCAACAGACAGCGATTTCTTCGCTTGCTCTTGACCGATTACATATTGATCCAAAATATCGCGGATTTCCTTTGGTTTCGGAATATCCTTCAGATCAAGCTCTTCCTCATGACCGAGTTCTTCTTCCACGATTTCCGTGCAAAGCTCGATACATTCGTCACATATATAAACGCCCGGTCCTGCTACAAGCTTACGAACCTGCTCTTGTGATTTGCCGCAAAAAGAACATTTCAATTGCCCTTTTTCATCATTAAATTTAAACATCTAACCACCCCTTTAAGATTTCATCGGTGAAGAAAGAACCTGGTCAATAAGCCCATATTCCTTGGCTTCTTCCGCGCTCATGAAGTTATCGCGGTCTGTGTCCCGTTCGATTT
>DOJM01000159.1:3560-3975 GCA_003529225.1 Paenibacillus sp. | reverse complement strand
AAATGTCGGATGCTTGACCTTGAACACCACCAAGCGGTTGATGAATCATAACTTCGCTGTTAGTCAGCGCATATCTTTTGCCCGGAGCCCCAGCTGTTAGCAGGAGCGATCCCATGCTTGCCGCCATCCCTACACAAATGGTTGAAACATCCGGTTTGATATATTGCATCGTATCGTATATACCCATGCCGGCTGTTACTGAACCACCGGGTGAGTTGAGGTACAAGTGAATGTCCTTCTCGGGATCATCTGCTGCAAGGAACAGCAGTTGAGCAATAACCAGATTGGCGACATCATCGTCAATCGCACTGCTTAAAAAAATAATGCGATCCTTGAGCAATCTGGAATAGATATCGTATGAACGTTCCCCACGACTTGTTGATTCCACAACCATTGGTACCAGACTCATGCCACC
>DOJM01000159.1:3241-3522 GCA_003529225.1 Paenibacillus sp. | reverse complement strand
AAAAATATTTTAACACGTTCACGGCCCGATGTCATTTTTTCACTACAGTAGACCTGTCCACTGCTTGTGATAGTGACGTCATCACGCCAATTTCCTTAATACCATACGCTCATACGGATACCTATGTAATCACATATATCTGTGCCCGAGGATAAAAATAAGGCACGTAACGAAACTTACGTGCCTTATCATATCTGTATGGAGGCCGATTGCTCGGCCGTTCTAAGTAGTGTCAAGCTAAAACGCCTTTGGCGTCCTTTTAAGGACGGTAAGCGTTTATG
>DOJM01000159.1:0-3054 GCA_003529225.1 Paenibacillus sp. | reverse complement strand
TCTTCGGAAACTTCAATGTTCTCTTGTTTAGCGATAACTTCCAGTACCAGGTTATTGCGAACGCGTTTTTCAGCATCGCCTTTCATTTGGTTCTGCAAGTCTTCACGAGTTTGACCCGAGAAGCTAAGGAACATATCCATGTTCATACCTTGTTGACGAAGACGAGTATCGAAGTCACGAACCATGTTCTCAACTTCGCTGTTGATCATTGCTTCAGGGATCTCAACTTCAGCGTTTGCTGCTGCTTTATCAACAACTGCGTTCTCGCGAAGGCCTTTCAGTTCATCCTGTTTACGGGATTCGAGCTGAGCTTTCAGATCTGCTTTGTACTCTTCCAAAGTTTCGAATTCACTTACATCTTTAGCGAACTCATCATCGAGTGCAGGAAGTTGTTTGCGTTTGATTTCGTGCAGTTTCACTTTGAATACTGCTTTCTTACCCGCAAGGTTCTCTGCATGGTACTCTTCAGGGAAAGTAACTTCAACATCTTTGAAATCTCCAGTGGACATTCCCACTACTTGCTCTTCAAATCCAGGAATGAAGGAGTTGCTACCAAGTTCAAGAGAGTGACGCTCAGCTTTTCCGCCTTCAAACGGTACTTCATCAACATATCCGTCAAAATCAATCACAGCGATGTCGCCGTTAGCTGCTGCTTCTTCTTCAACGACTACGAGTTCAGCATGACGCTCTTGCAGACGAGCAAGCTCAGCGCTCAGCTCTTCTTCAGTCACTTCAGCTTTTTGTACTGGAACTTCCAGACCTTTGTAATCGCCGAGCTTCACTTCAGGTTTAACCGTGATCTTCGCTTTGAAGATAAAGGATTGGCCTTTAGCAAATTGCTCAATATCAACTTCAGGACGGTCTACAGGGAAGATATCAGTTTGTTCAACTGCTNNCGATTGCATCTTGGTACAAGCTTTCTACACCAAAACGGGATTCAAAGATCGGGCGCGGCACTTTACCTTTACGGAAGCCTGGTACGTTAGCTTTTTTAACGACTTTGTTAAAAGCTTTATCAAGTGCTGCTGTTACGCGTTCTGCGTCTACTTCTACTTCAAGAACTCCAAGGTTCTTCTCTATTTTTTCCCATGTTGCTTTCATATTATACTTTTCCCTCCAAAATATAGGTTCACAAGTTTACTTCAAAAAATGATTACAATCCACGCACAGAATAACCATTATATTATATACAACATTACTTTATTTATCAAGTAGAGAAGTCTTTACAAAACCCTTGAGCGAACGATAAGCCCCCTCAAATTGAAAGCGCATGCCGTCTGTAATGCCGTACATTCCACGAGTCTCTTCCTCCTGCCGTGTACCGTTTAGGCTCTCAGATACAAACTGGTGTAACGCCCCCGCCCAAATATCTAGTAGCGCGTCTTCCCCATCCAGTATTTTCCGATAATCTNNTTCCGATCCATAAATCGACATGACGAACTGGCCCCAGAGCTCCTGTGCAAAATAATACAGCGTAGGCTCGTGTACCTCCGCTTGCTCGGCTACCCGCTCGAGCACCTGACTCACCTGCGGTGGGAAATCCTCTGTCTGCAGCGGCACACTTTCAATCTCTACAATTGTTGTTTCGTGACCACGAATCAGATGGACTGTTCCCTGCATCCCACGCCGCCGAAGGGTCTGCAGGGTCCGAAATTGCAGCAGTGGGTGAACATTATCCCCCTGCAGCCATGCCGTCAGCGCCTCATCGACTCCGCCGCCTTCCAGATAAGAAAGCTGCTCTAATGCTAGGATTGTCGCCTCTGACAGTGGCTCATTCATTATCCGCTGCAGCAGCTTTTGAGGATACCCCGCATCCTCAGTCATTTTTGATTTGGCCAAAAGACGGGCCATATCTTCTTCCCTTAAATCTTCGTCTTCGGGGTGAACGGCTCCTTCCGCATCTCCATTCTGAGAGGCATAGGGGAAAGCCGTTTCGAGCCATCCCAGCAGAGACCGCCATTCCTCGTAATTCCGCTCTTCCTGTCCTTGACACTGCAACAAAAAACGCAGCAGCTCCATCGCTTCCCCGTATCGTTCACTCTCCAGCATCACCGTAAGCTGGATTTGATAATAGTCCAGTGTTTTGGGAAACAGGACGATATTCTCTTTTGTGGCAGGGGAGTCTGAATCTTTAATGAGGGCACCTCCTTATAGCTAATTATGTGAATTGAATTCTAAAACATCATAAATGTTATTAAGACCTTAAGCTTCATCCGAAACTTAATAATTGTAGATTATAGCATACCCCGTACTCTTTTTAAAAAACAGCTTGAAAAACTTCAACAGGCATGATATGATAATTCCTGCTTGCTTTTCAGCTAGCAATCATGTCCCGGTAGCTCAGCTGGATAGAGCATGCGCCTTCTAAGCGCACGGTCAGGGGTTCGAATCCCTTCCGGGACGTCAGAGTAACAGCCTTCCTTCGGGGAGGCTGTTTTTGCGTTCAGGGGATGCGAAGCACAGAGGTTCGTCGGAGTATATGCATCGAAAGCATAAGCTTCGCAGTCAGCCCTTTAGGGCTGCATCCCGCACGGGACTCGTTAACAGCCTTCCTTTGGGGAGGATGTTTCTGCGTTCAGAAAGAAAAAACGCTCGGCATGAGCGCTTAAAATAGGTGCTGGCAGCTTCGCTCTTCAGGTCAGACTTCTAATAAACACCGAACAATTAGCTTCGTTAAACAGCCTGTGCTAGGCGGCCGGGGTGGTGCGGAACGGTTGACGTTTCACGGAGTTACTTGCGATGCTGTGTGCCGGGTACGCTCTGGGCATTAGGTTTGTGGAGTAACTTCGACAATTGTTCTGGTGCGGATACGGTTGACGTTTCTCGGAGTTACTTGCGGTGCTGTGTGCCGGGTACGCTCTGGGCATTAGGTTTGTAGAGTAACTTTGGCAGTTGTTCTGGTGCGGATACGGTTGATGGTTCTCGGAGTTACTTGCGGTGCGTGTTGGCTGGGTACGTTCAGGTACGTTCTAGTGTGGAACTCTCCTAGAACCAGTTCGAAAAGGGTTATATCCTACCTAGACTGTAACTATAGGGAAATCCTCCCTATAAAAT
>DOJM01000157.1:4035-7821 GCA_003529225.1 Paenibacillus sp. | reverse complement strand
CCCGTAGGGTGATTTTGTTCTTCCCATAATGACCGTTATAAACTTCAAAATCTTACTTGTTAAGTAAAGTATATCATGTTATTTTGCAAAAAAGAGGAGATGATCAGATGTTTGAAAAGGGGTCGTTCCAACCCGTTCAAGCCACTAAGTTAGTGGACGATGTTGTTAATCAAATACAACAAAAAATTTCAACAGGAACAATCCTGCCAGGAGACAAATTACCTCCAGAACCTGTATTAATGCAATTATTTAATGTAGGGCGATCAACGATAAGAGAAGCAGTCCGTGTGTTAGTTCATGCTGGTCTATTGGAGAAAAAGCAGGGTTTTGGAACTTACTTAAAATCCAGTCCTATTATTCAAGAACCACTTACCCATCGTTTACTTCGTGCAGAATTGATTGAGGTCTTTGAAGCTCGAAAAATGATTGAATTAGAAATCGCAAGATTATCAGCTCTACGGCATGATGACACTGACTTATTCAACATGCGAAAACATTTGGATACAAGAGAGATGGCTCTAAAGCAGAATGATCGTGAACTGTATGCCAAATCGGATATAGAATTCCACATGGCTGTAGCAATGGCAAGTAAAAACGCTGTAATCATTGACTTATATAGAACGTTTACTCATATTTTGTCAGATGCAATGAGTAAATTAAACCGTAATTATAGTTCCCATGATCCTCAATCCGATTACCATGAACCAGTGTATGAATCTATTAAAAATGGGGATTCAGATCAAGCAGTACAATCGACGCTCAAAATTTTAAATGGAACACTTTCTGAGCTTTAAGTTCAATATAGACATTCATGTAGAGGAGGAATTTGGGCATGATTATATCACTCAAAAATGTATCATGGCAACGTGATACAACAATGATCTTACGCGATATAAATTGGGAAGTGAAACAAGGGCAACACTGGTGTATCGTCGGACTAAACGGTTCAGGCAAGACGACGATGCTGAACGTAGTGAACGGCTATATATGGCCGACGACTGGGCAAGTCGAAGTGCTAGACCACCGCTTTGGCGATGTGGATCTTAGAGAGTTACGGAAACGAATCGGTTGGGTCAGCACCTCGCTGCAACAGAAGCTATACGGCCACCAGACTGCGCTGACCATCGTCATTCGCAACTATCGGTTTATACGACAAGACGAATGAAGAGGATCAAAAGCAAGCCGAGGAGCTGATGGAATTTCTAGACTGCTCTTCCTTAGCCGCTCGTACATACGATACCTTGTCGCAAGGTCAGCGTCAGAAAGTCCTCATTGCACGCGCACTTATGGCCAATCCAGATCTATTGATCCTTGATGAGCCTTGCACAGGACTCGATATTTTTGCCCGAGAACAGCTGTTGCAAATGATTGAGAAGATTACGAAGCAGTCCAGCGGACCAACTTTGCTGTATGTAACGCATCATATCGAGGAGATAACACCATGCTTTACACATACTTTGCTGGTGAAGAACGGAGAAATCTACAAAGGGGATGAGACAGAAAACTGCTTGCAGTCGGATGTGTTGAGTGATTTCTTTGATACCCCCGTTGAAGTTCAGGAGCATCACAATCGCAAGTGGCTTACACTTGCCGGTGATAAGTAGGATAAGCTGCCTAGCAATTGCTAGGCAGCTTTTGTTATCTTGAATGTTAGAAGCTAGTGCTCACTTCGAATAGAATTACTATATTGTCGTGGACTCATTCCTATCTTTTTTCTAAATATTTGGTGAAAAAATTTGAGGTCAGCATATCCAACTGCAGCGGCAATTTCGCTTACACTTCTATGACCTCCTGATAGCATACGACATGCAGCATCCATTCGAATACTTTGCGTATAATCTGTAAAGCTCATTCCAGTCTGATGCTGAAAAAGGCGACTGAATTGCCGTTCGCTAAGGTTCGCTTTACTGGCAAGATCGCTAAGTTTAAGCCCATTGGCATAATTGTAATTTATAAATGCAATCGCATCATCCACTGCCATCCATTGTGGCTTATCCCCTGATGGCGCAACAATCTGCAACCGGTGTCTAAACAACCCTGTTAATATCTGTACGACTAGAGCATCGAGGACAGCTAGATATCCTGGCGGTTTTGCCGAGAATTCACGAAACAGTTCACGAAACATTATATGGTATGCCCATTGACATCTTTCATAGAGAACCATAGCAATTGCATGTCTGTGAAAAATTCACAAATATCTGTAGCGTGAGGAAAGGTAGCCTGAAGTTCTGATAAATACTCTACTGGAAATAAACAGTTATAAACGATGAGCGGGCGGTCTTTCATCCGGATCCGGGTCTTAGGTCGAAATACATGACTGCGCCCAATGGGTATAAAAAATAACGTACCTTGCTCGACAGGAACAGCCTCATCGTCAATGTAGTGAACGCCTGCTCCTTCACTGATATAAGTAATTTCGATAAACTCATGGGAATGCGCATTCAACTCGAACGTTTCGTAAGCCCTGTTCACATAAATTGGCACACCAGGCTCGAAAAAGCTATCTCCAGACATGACAAAAGTGCTGCGTCTGATACTCATAATCGTGGCCCCTTTCAAATTGCTAAGGCTAGACATATCGTACGTAACTAATGAATGAATGTCTAGATCCACCTATAAAAATGTCTGAAATACCCCCAATTCTAAATTCTCTCAACTCATACAATAGAAATAGCTGCCGGATCAAAGATCTATGAATAAAGTTCAAAGTGTTCCGGCAGGTTACTGGATGAATATAGGAGGTAGATACAAATGTCCAATTTTNNACAGAAATACGGGGATTTATCCAATCTGCCTATCAAGTTCAAGTCGCATATGATCACAAATTCTTTTCAGAAATCATATGGGATTCTGAAAAGGTAGAGTCGGATAGCAATGTGCATATTGAATACGAAGGTCCCGCCTTACAATCCCGCACTCGGTATTACTTTAGGGTTCGAGCTTGGGACGATCACGGGATAGTTTCAGAATGGAGTGAACCTGCGTACTGGGAAACGGCATTGTTATCGGTAGATGNNGGCAAAATGGATAGCAGCACCTCCGAGTCATCAAGAGAATGGGGCTGATCCTTGCGACTATATTCGTACAGAATTTTCAATCCCTGATAATGTTGTATCAGCACGTGTATATGCAACGTCTCTTTGGATGTACCGCCTATATATAAACGGTATACCAGCAGATAACACGTTATTTAACCCTGGCTGGACCAGTTATAATAAACGGCTTCAATATCAGACCTATGACGTGACTTCTTTGATTGCTGCTGGCAATAACGCTCTTGGTTGCATGGTGGGAAACGGGTGGTATAAAGGATATTTAGCTTGGGAAGGAAAGAAAGACATCTTTGGTGAGGATCGTGCTGTGCTTATCCAGCTACACGTCACATTATCTGATGGTTCTGAACAAATCATTGTATCGGATGACAACTGGCGTACTTCTACAGGTCCACTCNNTGATGCGAGGCTCGAGGTAGAAGGTTGGTCTTCTCCCGGTTTTGAGGATGTAAAGTGGCAAAAGACTATTCTCAAGGACCGTCCAGAGACTTCATTGGTTGCTCAGGAAAACGAACCGACCAGGGTTATAGAAACCATCAAGCCTATCGCAGTCATTACTACACCTAAAGGCGAACACGTGCTGGATATGGGACAAAATATGGTTGGATGGGTAAGATTTACGGTTCATGCTGAAGCTGGAACGATAATTACTTTAGAACATGCTGAGGTGTTGGACCGCGAGGGGAATTTCTACATCGGAAATCTACGATCTGCAAAGCAGACTGTTACTTAT
>DOJM01000157.1:1592-3865 GCA_003529225.1 Paenibacillus sp. | reverse complement strand
ATATCCCGACAGATTGCCCTCAACGAGACGAAAGATTGGGATGGACGGGGGATGCTCAAGTTTTTATTCGCACGTCTGCCTACAACATGAATGTCGTTCCGTTCTTTGAAAAGTGGCTAAAGGATTTGGCCGCGGATCAAGAAGAAGACGGCAGAGTTCCGCATGTTATTCCCGATGTGCCAGCGGGAGGATACGGCTCTGCTGCTTGGGGAGACGCCGCGGTGATTTGTCCTTGGACGCTTTATCAATGTTATGGGGACATTCGTGTGCTGAAAACGCAATATCCAAGTATGAAAGCATGGGTCGAGTATATTCAGGCGCAAGGTGAAGACGAATATCTGTGGAATACAGGTTTTCACTTCGGAGATTGGTTAGGTCTGGATGCCAAAGAAAACAGCGGCGTCGGAGCAACACCAAAAGAGTTGATCGCTACCGCGTTCTATGCTTATTCAACGGAATTGCTAGCTAAGACAGCGGCTGTCATTGGAAAACCCGAAGATGCCTTAAAATATGAAGCATTGCATGAGAAGATTGTTCTGGCATTCCGTGAAGAGTTCGTAACGCCCAATGGTCGGGTGGCCTCACCGACACAAACTGCGTATACACTTGCCCTTATGTTTGACTTATTAGAGGAAAAGGATCGTCATCGGACGGTCAAGATGCTTGCTGACCACATCGAAGAAAATGGAGTGCACCTAACGACCGGCTTTGTGGGAACTCCCTATCTGTGTCTAGTCCTCTNNACTGCAGAAAGAGTATCCTTCCTGGTTATATTCTGTAATCCAAGGGGCTACAACCATTTGGGAACATTGGGATGGAATAAAACAGGACGGTTCGTTCTGGAGCGATGATATGAACTCCTATAACCATTATGCTTACGGTGCTATTGGAGATTGGCTCTATCGTACTGCCGGTGGCATCCAACTATTAGAACCAGGCTACAAAAAAATACGGATCCAGCCGCAGATCGGGGAACATTTGACGTGGGTTGATGCTTCGCTTGAATCTGTCCATGGAATGATCAAGGTAACTTGGAAAAAACAGAACGAAGATTCAGTAGAAATGCAAGTGCTGATTCCATCCAATACAACAGCTGAGATTATTATTCCAACGATGAATCAGGACAGTATTTTGGAGTCTGGGACACCAATAGAACAAGTCATAAGTCTATCCAGTGTGGAACAAATGTCAGAAGGCCTTAAACTACTAGTTGGATCTGGTGACTATTACTTCAAGTTTCCGATGGCTTAAACGTTAATAAGGAATGATCCGCCAAAGAGAAAATAAGTTGAGCCAATTCATCGCTTGATATAATGAAATTTTCTAATATCCATTCCTGTATAATTGCTAAGCTTCCATTAACCAAATAAGCGTAAGTAAAACGTTTCATATTTTCGGGAACGTCAAGCTGAAGGAAAGTGTCAATATTCATCAGTACTTCATTAAGCAAACGTTTTGAAAACAACTCGTTTTCATTTGATTTGAGTAGCATGATGGCAAATAAATCATCATTCTTTTTGATGTAGTCTAAGAAGGTCAATATATAAGTGATGCCATTGTCATTAGCTTCGATTTTTTCTAGATATGCATTTGTGTTATCAATAATCTCCTGCTCAACATGTTCAAGCAGATCGTATGCATTTGCATAATGCAAATAAAAGGTAGAGCGATTGATGCCTGCTGAAGCGCATAATTCTTTTACGCTGATTTGGCTTATGTTTTTTTCTTTGAGCAGACGAATCAAGCTTTGCTTCAGCAGCATNNCCCTATAAAAAAATTTATTTAAACGAATGGACAGATTATCTTCGACTGTCTATATTACATCAGTTTGATAATCAACTGGTGGTTGTGAAATAGACACTGTGTCTGTATTCTGAAGGGAGACGAATGACTTGTCAATAATCTTATAATGCAGGTGAAGAATATGGTAAAGAAAAAACGAGTCATGATAACAGGTGCAGCGGGCAATATGGGTGGCGAAACATTGAAATTTCTTAGAAACGATTTAGCGAAATGCGAGCTGTTACTCTTTGATTTAGACAATTCAACCAGCCGCCAAAAGCTGAAAGAATATGAGAGACTAAGTGGCGTTAAAGTAGTCTATGGCGATTTACTAGACTGCGACCTTGTCTATGAATGTGTGAAAGATGCCGACATTGTGCTTCATATAGCAGCCTTTGTATCTCCTGCTGCAGATGAGTTTCCCGAACGAACGATGCAGATTAATTATGGTTCAGCGAAGAATATCGTTGATTCCATCAAGAAAAGTGGTC
>DOJM01000157.1:0-1580 GCA_003529225.1 Paenibacillus sp. | reverse complement strand
CGACCGTATGCCGCCGATCCATTGGGGACGTGTGGGCGACCCTCTCAAACCAAGTGTTTATGACTACTATGCCGTTTCGAAAATTGCCGCCGAGCGTATGGTAATTGAATCAGGACTAAGCTATTGGGTGAGCCTCCGCCAAACAGGTATTATGGGGCCAGCGATGAGCAAGATAGAAGACCCAATTATGTTCCATAACTGTCTAGAAAATGTGCTTGAATACGTATCAGATCGGGATTCTGGACGTTTAATGCGAAACCTCTGCATCTCGGATATAGATGGAGAACTAAATGAAGGATTTTGGCAACATATTTACAACATTGGCGGGGGCGAGAGCTGTCGAGTCAGCACGCTTGAGATGTATCAGGNNATTCAATAGATTATTTCTATCAAAGCTACCTCGATAATCTAGGCGCACTTGTGCCTGTTGCGAAAGTCATCACTAAATTGCCCGGAGGTCAAAAATTGATGGGTGCGATGATTAAGCGGACGATGAAAAAGCAAGCAGTAAAAGAGCGAGGAACGATACGTTTTATCGAGGAAAATGACATTGAGAAAATAGACGCTTATTGGGGCAGCAAGAACAACTGGGAGGCGATTCCTGCAAAGGTGTCTGAAATGAAGAAATTCGCGGATTGGGATAAAGTCATCAAACTTGACCACGGGTATGATGAGAATAAGCCAACATCGCAATTAAATCTTGAAGATATCAAGGGTGCTGCGAAATTTCGTGGTGGTGAATGTCTTTCAACAGATATGGAAACGGGGAATTGGGCAGGCAAACTTGATTTCAAATGTGCGTTCGACCATACCTTTACGGCTAGTCCCAAGCTTATGCTAGAAGGTGGACATTTCTGCCCGCAGTGTGAGCTCGAAAGCTGGAATTACAAAGAACGTGCGAAGCGTGAACCGTTCTTTGCTCAGGTTTGGAACCCTATTCAAAGTAAGGCAGACGGACGCGAGTATATGAAATCGTATCAGAATTAGATGGTATTACCTCACTTCTGAGATATTAATACTTCATACAAAGGTTGATCTTTTTGAAGATCAGCTTTTTTTGATTTCATAAAGAGGGAGAGAATAATGATCAAATCATTTCTAATGATTGGACAGTCAAATATGGCTGGACGAGGATTTATACATGAAGTACCCCCAATTTATAACGAGAGAATACAAATGCTACGTAATGGTAGATGGCAAATGATGAATCAAGAGTTACAAAAATTTGCTTTTGAACAAGATGATTGTTACTTTGTTACAGCTTCAGATTTAACTTCTAATCCGGATGGTATTCATATCGATGCAATATCTCAGATGAATATAAAAAAGAAGAGCTAACTAAATTAATAGAAATACAAATCGAACAAACTAAACAGAAGATTTCTTTAATACAGCTATCTTGAGAACGATGAAAATATCACTGCTTATTTTAAAAAAATGTTAGAAACGGTAATTCTAGTAACCTATTTGAACATACGTTTTTCTAGTTCATATAGATAAAGATCATGAATTTCTTTGTTTTCAATATCTTGACCTACAAAAAAAACTAAAGTTGGGTCACTCACGGGATATGCATAAGT
>DOJM01000591.1:1386-8912 GCA_003529225.1 Paenibacillus sp. | reverse complement strand
CGCAAAATCACGCTGCCACTGATTGGTCCGGTTATTATCGTAATGACGCTACTGCAGATTGGTAGGATTTTTAACGCAGACTTTGGATTGTTCTTTCAGGTTACTAGAAACGCAGGCGCATTATACTCCACTACGCAAGTTATCGACACCTATGTGTATCAGACCGTCCTGGCGATTGGTGATATTGGGATGTCCTCTGCCGCGGGTCGCGTTCAATCTGTTGTAGGATTTCTACTGATCTTCTTAGCGAATCTAGCCGTACGACGAATAAGTAAAGATGATGCGTTATTTTAGAGGGAGGTGGGAGTGTTGAGCCAGACAGAAACTGCAATAGGGCCGTCGGGTCGTACAGGAAAGAGAACAAAACGGCAAAGACAACCTAATGAAATTTCTAATATTTCCAATTTGCTAATTAATATATTCTTCTGGATTTATACAGCGATTTGTGTGGTGCCATTGATTCTCGTAATTATTGTATCGTTCTCAGATGAACAATCGGTTGTGCAGCACGGCTACAGCTTTTTCCCGAACAAGTGGGATATCTCGTCATATGAATTTCTGTTAAAAGATTATTGGCAAATTATAGAAGCAGCTGCGGTTTCCTTATTTGTGACGGTGGTTGGAACGATTCTGAGTCTCGTAATTATGGCAATGTATGCCTACCCTATCTCACGTGGGGATTTTCCACATCGTAATTTCTTTTCGTTCTTTATGTTTTTTACACTTTTGTTTAATGGAGGCTTAGTACCTTGGTATCTAGTTTATACTCAAATGATGCATTTGAAGGATACGCTATGGATTCTAATTATGCCACTGCTGGTTTCAGCATTCTTTGTAATCATTTTACGAACCTTTTTTGCGAACACAATCCCTCCAGCACTGGTTGAGTCTGCTAAAATCGACGGGGCACCGGAGTTTCGGATCTTCGTTCAAATCATTCTGCCTTTGTCGTTACCGGTGCTAGCTACAGTAGGATTATTTCAGACCGTGGCGTATTGGAATGACTGGTATCTCAGCTTGATCTTCATTTCACCCGAAGGGCATGTCAATCTACAGTATTTAATGTATAAGACGATGTTGAACGTTCAATTCCTTACTGCAAGCCCTCAAGCGATGGCTGCCTTAGCTGCGCAAGGTGTAGAAATCAATCTGCCGACCGAGACGGTAAGGATGGCAATGGCTGTTATTGGGATCGGTCCTATCGTATTCGTTTACTCCTTCTTCCAAAAGTATTTTATCAAAGGGCTTACGGTTGGTGCTGTTAAAGGCTAATGAGGATTGGAATGGCTTAATTCGGCGCTCTTAGCAAGTATGTGAACGTCCGATTCAGCATATATAAATATTTTGAGGGAGGTTATGGTGTACATGAAAGCTATTCGAACAAGCGCACTATTAACGCTGATGCTTATCGTGGTACTCAGTCTTAGCTTAGCTGGATGCGGAGGAAATAATGAAGGGGCTTCACCAGCGCCAAGTGAAAATGCAACCGCTACTAATGCTGCGGCAACAGATGAACCCGCTGCAGATCCTACAGCCGAGCCGGAGAAAAAATTAGATCCATATACTGTTAAGTTAATCTATGTCGGTGCCGTTCAAAAGGATGAGCAAGTTGTTGAGGATGCTATCAATAACCTTCTGGAACCTAAAATTAACGCCAAATTGGATATCGCACCGATCGACTGGGGTCCATGGGACAATGATGTCAACCTGAAGATTGCCAGTCAGGAGAAATTTGATATTATTTTTACAGCGCAATGGAAAAACTATGTAACCAACTCAGCTAAAGGTGCTTACCTCCCACTTAATGATGATAACGGCAAGTACGGTAATTTATTGAACGAATATGGTCAAGGGATTCTTAAAAATCTCGACCCGCAATTCTTAAAAGGTTCTGCGATCAATGGTGTGAATTATGCCGTTCCTACGAATAAGGAGCTTGCAGCACAAGGCGGGATCGTTTATCGATCCGATATTGCTGATGAACTAGGCATTGATATGTCGAATGTGAAGACCATTCAAGATTTGGATGCCGTTCTCAAAGTCGTAAAGGAGAAGAGACCTGACCTAACTCCACTATACTTCAAGCAAGGAGAGACTTTTAACTCTCAGTATATGTCGCAGTACGATACGCTTGGTGATGCTTCAATTCCAGGCGTTCTGCTTAAGGATTCAGCGGATACCAAAATTCAATCCATGATTGAGCTGGACCGTTATAAAGAAATCATCAAACTTAGTCGTGAATACATGAAGAAAGGTTATATTAACAAAGATGCAGCCGTAGCTACGAATTCTACGCAAGATGCAATGAAGGCTGGCAATGTCTTTATGACAGTACAATCCCTTAAACCTGGTAAAGATAGTGAATTGGCAAATGCTACAGGTTTGGTTGGTAAATTGAAACAAATTGCTTTTAACGAACCGACGATTTCTACTAGTGATGCAGCAGGATCAATGTTAGCGATCTCCGCTTCCTCGGGTGATCCAGCTCGTGCCATGATGGTATTAGATCTTTTGCACACGGATAAAGAAATCAATAATCTGCTCGTATTTGGTGTAAAAGGTGTCCATTATGATGTCGTTAGCGGCGATACGATTAAAGCTACTGAAAAAACGGGTGACTATAATACCGCTGCCGCCTGGATGCTTGGAAGTCAATTCCTGAATCCTGTATGGGAAAGTGAAGCTCCAGACAAATGGGAGCAATTCAAGGCCTTCAACTCNNCAGCTTGTAAAGCTGTAATGGATGAATACGACATCAGTTTGGATACGGGTTCTGTTGATCCCGATACCGTATTGACTAAGTACGCCGACAAGCTGAAGAAAGCCGGACTTGATAAGATTATTGCAGAGAAACAAAAACAACTAGATGTTTTCTTAGCTGCTCAAAAATAAAATATAAACGAATCCAAAAGGCTATCCCCGGCATGATTACTACGCTGGGGATAGCCTTTATTGTACGATTGATGAATAGGTTAGCGGAAAGAAGTATCTATTGTTTGTGCCACTTGAATGGCAAGTGACCAAGCCTGTTCGGGATCTAGCTTACCTTGCTCAGCTTTGGTCAAATACTCAAGCATATTTGTTTCTACATCAGCGTGGTGAGGACCGTAGTAAGTAGGAATTACTTCTTGTGCTGCTGTAGAGAGGACACGTCCAACCTCTGAGTTAGGAAAATAGGGATCATACAGGTTATGGATCTCTGGATCGTCATAAATTTTGGGGGTAGAGGGAAATGCACCTTGTGTCTTAAATGAAATTAATTGCTGTGCAGGCTCGGTTAACCATTTGATAAGCGCGAATGACTCCTCAGGATGACTGCCTGTTCTAGGCAAAGTAAGGATGGAACCTCCCCGATTAGCGCTATTACCTGGGATGGTTGTTACGTTCCATAATCCGCTGGCTGTTGGAGCACTGCTCTTGATATGATCAATCATCCAAGCTGGACAGAGCATAACTGAAAAATCTCCGTTTAGCAGACCTGCACCCCAGCGCTGTGTATCTACGGCAATACCGGCGGATAGATTCAGCTTCAGGGCTTGTATTGAGAAGTCCCAGGCCCCTTTTACTGCAGGATTATTTTCTATGATCAGTTCTTGTGTAGTGGGGCTGTAATATTGAAGCTTGGACTGGCGTAAAAGGGTTAGATAAAGATTCTCTAAATCATTGACAAAGGCTTTGCCTGTTGCCTCATGGACTCTAGTACCTGCCTTGAGGAATTGATCCCAAGTTTGGATTCGCTTTGCTACTTCCTCTGGTTTGGTAGGGAGTCCAGATAATGCGAAAATGTCAGTCCGGTACAACATTGCGTAGGGACCAATATCAGTCGGTAATCCGAAGATAAAATCATTACCGAGCACCTCCTGCCACTTCCAGCTCAGAAATTGATCCTTCAGACCATTCGCTCCAAATGTAGTAAGGTTATAAAAATAACCGGGGAACTGCTTGAGACGATCCAAATAGCTAATATCAATGGCTGCCACATCAGGGGAGCTATATCCTGCTGCGAATGAAGTCTGCAGCTTGGCGGGAAGCTGTGTGAAGGTAGAGGTCTGAATATGAATTTCTAGCTCGGGATGCTGCGTTTGATATTGATCTATAAGTGGCTCAAGACCCGATCCTGCGGTAAGCCAGATGTTCAGTTGGATCGGGTCTTGCAGGTCGATATCTTCCTTGGAAGGAGAGATCTGGCAACCGCTTGTATAAAGAAGCAATCCAAAGCTTAACAGGACAGTCATCAACTTAGCGTTCACATGCAAGAGAACACACCTCGACTTTATTTGTTGTGCTTCTGAAATTCCTGAGGAGTCATACCCATGTATTTCTTAAATATGAGGCTGAAGTATGCAGGATCCTTAAAGCCAACTAATTCGCTAACTTCGTAAACCTTGAGCGTAACATTATTTAGCAGCTCTATTGCTTTTTGAATACGAAGCTTGGTAAGGAAACTGGAAAAGCATTCTCCTACATCGTCTTTGAACAGACGGCCCAGATACGTTGGGTTCATGTATAATTCATCTGCGATCATTTTGAGTGAGAGGTTCTCTTGGAGTCGCGAATTCATTGCCTCAATCATCATAGAGATTACCCTGCGTGTAGCCTTCACCTGNNCACGCCTGCAGACTCTCATGATAAGCTGTTGCGAGGGCTCCAAGATCATAGTGAGGGTTGGAGACACCCGCGCTGAAAGGCGATTTCAAGATGCTAGACAGCTTTATCATCATTTCCTGAGTAAGCGCCTCATCGATTCTTTCGGATTGTTCATGGGGATAAAACAACATGATTATCGCTTCTTGCTCCTCTTGAATGCCGACAACGTTAGCGTATAGCGCAAAACACTCTTCTAATATATTGATTACCGCTGCATACATCGCTTGTTCGGACCAGTATTGTGGCATAACATCACCTAGGTGATTTACAGTTACGACGACAAATGAATGAAAGGGTGGTATGAGCTGTTCTTCAAAATAAGGCAATGGAATGCCATAAAGTAGATCTGAAAGACGTTTCTCTCGCAGATTCTTTTCTCGCAGCTGCGATACTTGCCTATGTTGCTTTTTCAATTCCAGCCGTTCGTACACACTTGTTACGACTTCGAGAATATTTTCGACTGAGTTTGGTTTGACCAGATATTCTCGTACACCGTACCGAATGGCTTGGCTGGCATAGGAGAAATCCTGATAACCTGTGAGCAGAACCGTTTGAGTGTCAGGATAACATTCATGGATATGCTTAGAGAGCTCGAGTCCATCCATGCCGGGCATTCGTATATCTGATATTACGAGATCGACTGCCTGCTCTTTTAACAGTTGTACAGCTGCTAATCCATTCTCTACTGAACCAATGATGCTAAAATTCTGGTTCGCATTTCCCAGCATTTCTGACAGAGAACGTCGAACAAAACTTTCGTCGTCAACAATTAACACATTCATCACTTCGCCCCCTACCCTTGATCGAACTGTAATGGAACAGTGACTTTTACTAGTAAGCCTCCGAGATCGCTTGTGGATAAATGAAGGCCAAATCCATGTCCATAGATTAGTTCTATACGATGATTCAGATTGGAGAGACCAATACCGGTGTGAAGCAGCTTCTCCGGAGTGACCTCACCACTGATTAAGGCCTCTGCCATTCTAGCCTCGCTCATGCCTTCTCCGTTATCTTCTACTGTTAGCACAAGTGAGGTGCCTTCACTATANNGCCATACTTCCCGTAGCGTAGGTTCAAGTCCATGCGTGATAGCATTCTCTACAAGGGGCTGAAGGGTTAGCTTCATAAGCTGCCGATTCATGACCTCAGGATTCACATGTAGATCAACCTGTAGTTTGTCCTCGTATCGTAGCTTTTGCAGATAAATGAATCGTTCTAATTGTTGTAAATCCTCCTCTACCGTAACAAATTCTGATCCACGATCAATGCTGTAACGAAGTAAATCGCTTAGTGCGAGCACCATCTGTGACTCTTCTCTCATGCGTTTATTAGCTAGTGACCAATAGACNNGTTGTAGAGAAAATGAGGGCGGAATTGTGCTTTAAGAGCTACGATCTGAGCTTGTTTTTCAGTGATTTGTTTGCTTGAGAGGTCAGCAATTGTATGGTCCAGGTTTTGAAGCATGGAGTTATAGCTTGAGTATAGAATAGCCATTTCTTTGTTCATGGTTGTTTTTACAAACGGCAGTGTGGTTCCGCGTTCAACATTGCTTAGCTTGGTTGCAAGATTACGAAGCGGTTTAGACAGAGTCCAAGAGAAAAAGAAGGTGAACAATAGCGCTGCGGCCATCCCCAACAAGCCAATTAAAATAATATTTCTGCGAATGCCATTTAAATCTTTAACAGCTTCTTTAGAATCAATGTAAGCAAAAACGCTCCACTCGCTGTAGGGGGAATAGGCGTAGGATACGTACATATTGCGGGAGTTTATGGTATGTGGGATGATTCGTGCTTTATGGTTGCTGAACTGATTTAGAAGTCTATCATCCATATACAGCCCAATCTCATTTGGATCGGTGGAATAGACAATGGTGTTGAAGGAATCAACAATTTGGATTTTCTCATTCTTACCAAGGTGAAATTGGCTGACAGCGTTATGGATGACCTCCACAGGAAGGACAAGAAATAGAGTTCCTAAACGATTTAGAGCATTCCAATTATTAATTTGCCTAGCTCCCATGANNACATCTGCACCAAACCAGACCATACGGCCGTTATTCTGAGCGATAGCCGGAAACCAATAGGTGCTGCGGATTTCCCTTTCGCTGTCCCAGATTACTTTTAAGGAACTGCTATTGGTATATACCTGATTATCTGAAAGTCCGAGCAGCTTGAACTGGATATCATAGTTGATGGAACGTGTCTGTTGATCTATGTAGCGGGTGATATCCATAGCGTCTGTATGAGGGGTGCGGGATTCTGCTAAGTCTCCCAGTGTTTCTTGAATCAAGGGACTGAACATAATCGTAGATGAGAGTTTGTCGTTATCTTGAAGAATAGCGTCCATTTTACCTTGAAGCTGTTTGACGGATTCCAGAATATATTGGTTCGACCGGTTAAGAACAGCTTGGGATGACGAACGGTAGGATAAAAAAATCGTAAAGGCTACGATAGTAAAGATGATTAGTGAGAAACCTATGATTAATTGAACGAGGATGGAGATTTTCTTGGACATGTCATCACCCGCATGAAAAGATATTCTTCCATACATTGTAACAAAAGCAAATGAAAGCGAATATACCTTATTGCAAAATACACATATTTATATGGATAATCTCATATTTTTCGGGTAGCGGATGAAAGGTTGTCTTTGCTTGTTTTAATACTGGGTTAATCTTTCTTTACTTTAAAATGAAACTTTTTGCGGTCGGATGCGTCTAATACTATGTTTTGTTATAACGAACGTGGCAAAAAGCAATTCTTCCGCTCCGCTGAGAGCGGTTGCGTTTTTGCGGGGAATATAAGAGGAGTATGAAAAAGACAGAGACCTACTTATATTTACAAATAGGAGCAGAGGAGTCATATCATGGATTTAAAGAA
>DOJM01000591.1:0-1250 GCA_003529225.1 Paenibacillus sp. | reverse complement strand
ACTGAACCTACGACAACAACCGAACCTACATCAACAACTGTACCAACTGCTACGCCGATTCCTACTGCCACACCTGAAACCACTACACAGCCTACACCAACGGATGGTGTTCGTGCTGCAGCTAGTAATCAGCTTGTACTTATGATGAACAGCAACAAAATGTACCAAAACGGCGTTGAATCTTTGGCTAATCAGCCAATGGCCGTGAAGAATGGGGTCTCATACGTTTCGATCCGAGCTATGGTAGAACGCGTAGGTGTGAANNAAGAGACCATTGTTACCAAAGGAAGCGACGTAATGCGCTTTAAGACGGACAGTAAGATTTATTCCGTTAATGGTAAAAATGTGACAATGAAAGGCCCGGCTTATCAATTCAAGGGTACATTCATGGTTCCTTTGACGTCCATCACTGGAGCGTTAGGCATTCCTTATACCGTTGATAATGTGCAAAAACGAGTGATTCTTACGCTGAACACGAAGCCTAAAGCTTCTTTTACAGTGCCAACTGAAATTTATGCTGGTGATCCTGTGAATTTCGTGACTTCCAGCTCTTCACCGAATGGTACGGCCATTGTCAAAGAACGCTGGGAAGGAAATAAGCAAGATATCTATGATACACCAGGATTTTATGTAGTATCCTATTTCGTAATGGATGCGAATGGACAGTGGAGTGATCCTTACTCTGTGACCATCAATGTACTTAAACCAAATACACCGCCAGTCGCTAATTTCACGACAGACAAAGATTCTTACAAGATGGGTGAAATGATCACTTATTCGGATCTAAGCAGCGACCCAGATGGTGATCAAATTAAAGTGACTTGGACGAACAAAGCAGAAGCGNNTTCACTCCAGGTCCAGCAACAGTATCCATTCAAGTAGAAGATTCTCATGGCGCAATCAGCACTTTTGAGAAGACCATTAATATTTCAGATGAAGTCTTGTACAGTAAAGAAGATTTCTATAGATTATTCGGTGCTCCAGGTAGCGTGTTTAACATTGATGGATCGATGGTTCCAACTTGGCAGAAGGTAGCCTATAATCTTTCTTCCGAGCCTTATAATCTTATCCGTAGTAACAGTCCGGAAACAGTGAATACGGAAGGGATTACGTACAAAGAAACTTCATTCGGCGGAACTCGCTTCCTAGTTCACCATAAGAATAATATGAATATTAAAACGAAGGTGTATGTGATTGCTAAGAATAACAATCTGTACCCTACGACAATTACAACAGAGTATGTAGGATTT
>DOJM01000595.1:9421-9789 GCA_003529225.1 Paenibacillus sp. | reverse complement strand
CTGGAACAATGGAATCGTCATATTCTGCTTCCCCTTGACTGCTGACATATTGAACGATCGTCTCAACCTCCTGATCGCTCATAAAGGCACCCTGTACACGAATCGGTTTAGAAGCCCCCATCGGTAAGAACAGCATGTCTCCCCGACCCAACAGTTTCTCCGCACCTGGCATATCCAGAATGGTGCGTGAGTCTACATTGGAAGATACGCCGAAAGCGATACGAGATGGAATATTAGCCTTAATCAAACCTGTAATGACATCTACGGAAGGACGCTGAGTAGCGATAATTAGATGAATACCTGCTGCACGCGCCATCTGTGCAAGTCGACAGATAGCATCCTCTACATCGTTAGCGGCGACCATCATC
>DOJM01000595.1:0-9320 GCA_003529225.1 Paenibacillus sp. | reverse complement strand
TTCAAAGCTAAACTCGCCCGCTTCGGATCGGTAACCACTGGAGCCAAAAGATGCGGAATCCCATTATAGACATTCAGTTCCACCATCTTCGGGTCCACCATCAGGAATTTAACTTCATCAGGTTTAGCTTTGTATAAAATACTCGTAATAATCCCGTTAATACAAACCGATTTACCAGAACCCGTTGCACCAGCCACCAATAAATGGGGCATCTTCGCTAAATTACCGATAATCGTCTGACCCGAAATGTCACGTCCAAAAGCAATCGATAATCTGGATTCAGCTTCCTGGAAGATCTGTGTCTCCATAACTTCACGCATGGTTACAATAGACACTTCAGAATTCGGTACCTCTATCCCAATGGCTGATTTACCCGGAATTGGCGCCTCCATACGTATATCTTTGGCTGCAAGAGCAAGCGCAATGTCATCCGTCAGATTAACAATACGGCTAACTTTGACACCAATATCCGGCTGAATCTCATACCGTGTAACCGCTGGACCTCTAACTACTTCGAGAACCTTTGCTCTTACACCGAAGCTCTCTAGGGTAGCTTCAAGCTTACGGGCGGTCTGCATATAATCATTCTGATCTCCCGCTTTGCCGCTGTTGTTAGGTTTGGCTAGAAGTCGGAAAGATGGTAACTTATAAGGTTTTGGTGGAGGTGGTGCCGGAGCAGCAGGAATGATCTTTCCATCAGGAGTGGCGCTTAGCAATCCATCCAAGTCTATAGTCACATTCTCCTCAGGCTCATCTGAAGGCTGTTGATTAACAGGATTAGCCCCAGCAACAGGAGCTTTGACGGCAACCCCACGAGCCGCAGGAGAGAATTCACTCCATTCCTCCCGATCTTCCTCATTCAGCCCTTCTGAGCGGATATGCTCAAAGAAGTCGCGAATAATTGGAGTCACAGGTTCCATATCCATATCTGCATTATCAAAATCATGATGAATATCCTCAAGCGGAGTCACACGACTATCTACTGAAAGCCCAGAAATGATCGGACCGTGCGAAGCACTNNAAGCACTTGATACAATTGGACCTTGATCATCATCCTCAGAATCGGCTTCCGCCTCTGAACGGGTGGACCCTGAGAACCAACCGGATATTTTTTTCAATAGAACAGGTTGCTTGCGATTAGGTAAATACCGATCGTCCTCTTCCTCTTCGTCATCTTCGTCATAGACGGGCTGCTTCACTGGCCGAGTCTTTGCGGGTGCGGCTGCTTTGGAAGGTCTAGCAGCTACTGGGACTGCCTTCGGACGGTTTGCCGCATGGAGACGAATCCCCTCCACAAACTTAACCGTACGAACTCGCAAAAGAGTAATAATCTCTACATAGGAGAGATTTGTAATTAACATAAAGCTGATGGCAAGCATAACGATCATGAGCAGCTTAGCTCCCAGACTACCAAAGAGCCACAGCAGCGCAGCATACTCCAATCCGCCGATATATCCACCACTTATATCCTTACCCAGCATATAGACATTACTATTGTTAACGCCGGGCGAAAGAGATCCCGAAAGATCATTATGTATTTGTGTCATCACGTTGCCAGGATGGAGCAAGGACAACGGGCCAAGCTTCTGCTCCATTGCAGAAATAGTGCTCATAAGGCACATGGATAGCAGTAGCAGAAGCACGCCTGTATGTCGACTGTTCCAAGAAGAAGGCCATCTTCGATGGATCATAACCATAAGCCCATAAAAAATACCAATAAGCGGCAACACAAAATAAAATCTCCCTAATAAATAACCCGCCATACTTGAAAGTGACCGCCCTACCGCCGCTTCACCGGACAGAGCAATAACGGATATCGTTATTAGTAAAATTCCGTAAATTTCATATTTTAAAACGCTGCCGAGCAGCGCTTTTTTCTTTTTCTTTTTTCGTTTAGCCACGCCAGCCACCCCCGGAACAATATTATACCATATAATGGCGTGGCGTACCTATGTTCTCTTTTGTCAAAAAATGAATCTTTATGTTAACGTAATTATCGCTCCAGGAGAGAACGACGGATCCAAATATCGCTCCAAAGGACAATCCAGCAATCGTACTATGCGCGCGCGTCCTTCCTCCATCGGCTCAACCTGCATGAGCATCCCCTGAACACTTACTTCTCGCGTTGTAGCGTAATTNNTGCAGAGAAATCTCCACCAATCATGCGGTTAAGATGCGTTAAAGCAGCTCCGATTCCGCCCACCTCATCCATGAGACCATATTTAACGGCGTCTAGCCCCCCAACGGCTGTTCCAATATCACGATTGAGCTCACCCGTCTTAAACATGAGGTCACGGAACTGTTCTTCAGAAATCCGAGAGTGAGAAGTAACGAATTTTACTACACGCTCCTGCATTTTTTCCATGTATTCGAACGTCTGTGGCACTCCAATTACTAAACCATTCATACGAATCGGATGTATCGTCATTGTTGCACTTTCCGCAATAATTGAATACGTAGAGGATACAGCGATCGGAACACCAATACTATGGCCCCCTCCAATGACTACTGNNGAAATCATTTCGGCAATCGCTAGACCAGCTTCTACATCTCCACCAACAGTATTTAAAATAATAAGCAGACCTTTAATATTCTTATTCTGTTCAGCTGCCACCAGCTGGGGAATGATATGTTCGTATTTTGTCGTTTTGTTCTGAGGAGGCATTACAATATGGCCTTCAATCTGACCGATGATCGTTATGCAAAAGATATCCGGTTCTCCGGTAGGAACCGCTGTTTGTCCAAGCTCTTTAAGTGCACCCATTGTAGTGGGCGGCATATTTTCATTTGTATTTGGATTTCCCTCTTGTGGTATAACTTCCTCATTCTTTGCTCCATTTGATCCATTCATGTAGTTCATCTTCGCAGCTCTNNTATGCAGCTCTGGTCTGCAATAGCCTTACTAACTCTTTCATTAGTATGACATTCCAGGGCCCTGCATTATGCAACCCTCTCCTCATGATGTGAATATAAACAATACAAAAACCCCTTTTCCCGTAGAAACCGTCCAATATTTCCGGGGAAAAGGGGCCAATGCCCAAGCTATATATTTATTTAAGGAGAGTTCTCCTTACACTTCCATGATAATTGGCAAAATCATCGGTCTACGACGCGTTTGCTCATATAAGAAACGACCGAGTGAATCTTTTACGCTTGTTTTAAGCGATGCCCACTCATTTACTTTCTCACTCATCAGGCGCTGAAGTGTACTGGAAACAATTCGGTTCGCTTCGTCAAGCAGTCCTTCGGACTCACGAACATAAACGAAACCACGAGAAATGATGTCAGGTCCGGAGACAATCGCACCATTCTGTTTGCTTAGTGTAACCACGACAACCAAAATACCATCTTGAGACAGCAACTTACGGTCACGCAATACTATATTACCTACATCACCTACACCCAGACCGTCAATCAATACGTTACCAGCCGTTACTTTACCAGCTTTACGAGCGGCACCGCCTTGAATTTCCACAATCTCACCGANNAAAAGCGCATGTTTGCGTTGCATACGGTATTCACCGTGAATTGGAATGAAATATTTTGGTTTCATCAGGTTAAGCATAAGCTTAAGCTCTTCCTGGCTACCGTGACCGGATACGTGAACGCCAGAATTGGAACCGCTATAAATTACGTTAGCGCCAAGACGGAACAATTCATCAATGGTACGACCTACATATTTCTCGTTACCTGGTACCGGTGTTGCTGCAATAATAACAGTATCACCTGGCAAAATATCTACTTTACGATGACTGGAACGTGCCATACGGGTCAATGCGGACATTGGCTCGCCTTGGGATCCTGTGCAAAGAACAACGACACGGTTCGCTGCCATTCTGTTCATTTCTTCAGGCTCGATCAGCATACCGTCAGGTACGTTCAGATATCCAAGCTCAGAAGCAATGGATACAACGTTTACCATACTACGGCCAATTACTGTAATCTTACGACCTGTGGATTCTGCTGCATTAACCACTTGTTGAATACGGTGCACATTGGAAGCAAAAGTTGCTACAACGACACGTTGTTCAGCTTTGCGGAAAATGTCTTCCAGAACGATACCGACATTTTTCTCAGATGGGGTAAAGCCTGGTTTCTCAGCATTCGTACTATCTGACAAAAGAGCAAGCACGCCCTTCTGACCAATTTCAGCCATCCGATGCAGATTTGCAAATTGACCGTTGACTGGAGTGTGGTCAAATTTGAAATCTCCCGTATGAACTACGTTACCTTCCGGTGTTTCTATGCACACACCGACGGAATCAGGAATACTGTGATTGGTTCTGAAGAAAGTAACTTTGAGAGAACTTCCCAGTTGAATTTCGGAATCTTCATTGATCAGAATTCGTTTGGTGTCACCCAGTAAGTTTGCTTCCTTCAATTTGTTTTCTACAAGGCCTAATGTAAGTCTTGTTCCGTAAACCGGAACATTCAAATTCTTCAGGACATATGGGAGACCACCGATGTGATCCTCGTGTCCGTGGGTAAGTACAATTCCTCTTACCTTGTCACGGTTCTCTGTCAAATAAGAGATATCAGGAATTACAATATCAATACCGAGCATATCTTCTTCCGGGAACTTAAGTCCCGAATCCACGACTACAATGTCAGCTCCATATTGAATGACATACATGTTTTTCCCGATTTCTCCGACTCCGCCCAATGCGAAAATCATCAATTTATCGTTGTTGTTTTTTTTGGACAAATGAATCTAACCCTCCTATGNNCGTCATACTTTTATTGGTAAATATTGAACTTCGATTATTTCAGCGGCGCTGAACACATTCTTCAAACAGCTGATAGCTTCCTAAATTAACAAGGATATTCCTGATATCTGTAAAATGCGCAATGCGAAAGCTCCCGATTCCGGGCAGTAAAGTTCATATTGAAGCGGACAAATGCCGTCAAAATTCACTGTCGCGCCCCTCGCGCGAAGACATTTCAATCATTTACACAGACTCATCTTGGGACCTATCCTGTCTCACAATGTATACCATTGACGGAAGATTACCGCATATTTAATTTTAACCGCACCCAGTCACTTAAGATCATTATACATGATTTTTTTGGCAAAAGACAAGTCACCCAATCTCGTATCCAAATTCTTTCCTTAAATGTGACCCATTATTTTAGCAAAATATAATAAATATAAAAACCGGCTCTCCACAGGAGAAGCCGGTTTAAACACTAGAATATCATTGATTAGCACTTAGTGAAAAAGTGCCTCAATAAAGGCCGCCTCAGCTTCTGTAGGTGAAATAAGCGGCAATCTGACGCCTCCAACAGGCAGACCTTTCAGACTTAAAGCATATTTGACCGCTGAAGGATTCGGTAAAGGTTGTGGACATTCGAACAATCCTTTGAAAATAGGGAACAATTGCCGATGTATCTTTCCCGCTCGCTGAACATTTCCTGAGGTGTATGCATAGATCATTTCTGACATCTGTGCACCAACCACATGACTAGCTACACTGATAATTCCGTATCCTCCTACGGCTAGACTAGCTAAGCCCGCAGAATCATCACCAGTATATACACGGAAGTCATCGNNGAACATGCTGAAGCGATAAGTGTTACTTGATCGACAGATGCACATTCTTTTGTCGCAACAATATTCGGAATTTCAGCAAGTCGAAGGGTTGTGTCCACGCTCATACTTACACCCGTACGACCGGGAACATTATACAGCATGATTGGCAATGAAGTCTCCGAAGCAATCGCAGAAAAATGCTGAAAGAGCCCTTCCTGATTAGGCTTATTGTAATAAGGAACGACCAAAAGCACGCCATCCACACCTATTTTCTCCGCTTCCTTTGTCAGATGAATAGAGTGCTTCGTGTTATTACTGCCTGTTCCAGCAATAATTTTACAGCGGCCATTCGCCTTCTCTAGTACAAAAGAAAACAGCTGCAGTTTCTCCTCATCACTTAACGTTGGAGATTCCCCGGTTGTGCCACAGACAACCAATGCCTCTGATTTCTGTTCCTCAATTAAATAATCGACAAGCTGTGAAGTTACATCCCAGTTGATTTCTCCATCCCCGTCAAAGGGGGTTACCATGGCTGTTATTAATCTTCCGAAATCCACTTTGAATTCCTCCTTGTCAGCGATGCAATTCAAACATAGCATGCAGCGAACGCAGGGACTGCACCATATCCTCTTTCTTCACCAGCACCCAAATCGTTGTATTCGAATCTGCGGATTGGAGAATCTGAATATTTTGTGAGCTAAGTGCCTCAACGATACGAGCCATAATACCAGGCACACCATTAATTCCGCCACCGATAACGGAAACTTTTGCGCAACCTGATAGACTCTTAGGACGCAAGCCCAATTGCTGAAGAACAGAGATGGCCTTTTCTGATTTGTCATCGAACACAGTATAAAGAGCTTCAGTAGGTGTTACATTAATAAAATCAACGCTTATTCCATTGTCGGCCATACTTTTAAAAATTTGCAGTTGAACGCCCGTACCATTTCCATCTGGACACTCCACAGAAATCTGTGTGACGTTGCTGACATAAGCAATCCCTGTTACGAAGCGGTCTACAATACCGCCAGACTGAATGTCGTTGAACCCTTCAGGATTCGTAACCAGCGTACCTTCATTCTCAGAAAATGTTGAACGAACACGTACTGGAATTTGTGCCTGCATCGCAATCTCAACCGCACGTGGATGGATTACCTTTGCTCCTTGATGAGCCATATTACAAATTTCTGTATAACTAACATACGTTAGCGGTTTTGCATCTTCAACGATCCGTGGATCTGCTGTAAGAATACCATTAACATCTGTATAGATATCAACCATATCTGCATGAAGGGCAGCGCCCAGTGCAGTTGCAGAGGTGTCACTTCCACCACGGCCCAAAGTCGTCAAATCACCAGCTTCAGTCTGTCCTTGGAACCCTGNNATCTTCACGCAGTTCGCGGAGAATACGTTCAGGACGTACATCTAGAATTCTTGCATTGCCATAGTTGCTATCTGTCATAAAACCAGCCTGAGCTCCCGTTAATACCGTAGAAGCAATCCCTTCATTCTCCAGCAGGCCACAAAGTGTAGTAGCAGAGATAATCTCACCACAGCACATCAAGAGATCCTTCTCACGCTCTGGGAGTGAATCTCCATTCTGCACAGCCCAATCCAGCAGAGTATCTGTTGCATAAGGTTCTCCGCGTCGACCCATAGCCGAAACAACAATAACCAAACTGTAGCCGCTAGCGAGCTCCCGTTTGACATTACGAATGACGTGCTCTCTAGCTTGCGGTGTTGAAAGTGATGTTCCTCCGAATTTTTGTACCAGAATACCCATGTATAATTCCTCCATTATTGTCAAAGCAAACACACTAATCGTTCGTAAACAGAACTCATTTCGTTTCAAATGAGAAATTCATTNNAATGGTTGTACCGCCCTCGGAAAGAGGACGGTAGCAGTAATGCTTATATTTTTTGGTAGCAATGATCTCAGCTATGGGTTTAGCAGATCTTGGCTTTGAGCGCTAACGACCGCGTCTATTGATTAAGAATTAGCTCCGACCAAGGCGGCATTTAACTTCTCATTGCTCATTTAGTGCATCTCCCCTTTTATTGTCCGCAACTAGCTCCACCGATTCCGCCCTATTTTAGACGGAATGAAACTTTTCAATAATCATCGGCTGTAGTTGTTTACCTTGCAAAGCGGCATAGCAAGCTTCTGGGATAAGATCCATACGCGCTACTAACGAATTAGGTTTGCCCTCAGGATTATCCTGTCCGAATGGCACAAAATAAATATGTTTAGCCACTAGAAGCTTTGCAATATTTGCGGCATTAAGACCTAAGCCATCATTGGTAGATATCGCGAGAACAAGTGGACGTCCATTGCGCATCTGCGATTTTGCAGCCATGAGCACTGGACTATCGGTCATAGCATTTGCCAATTTACTCGTTGTATTTCCAGTGCAAGGTGCTATCGTCAGCACATCCAGCAGCTTGGAAGGACCCAGCGGTTCCGCTTCAACAATTGTAGAAATGATATCATTACCTGTTATATCTTTCAACTGTTTTAGCCAATTTTGCGATGTTCCAAACCGGGTGTCGGTGCCTAGTACGGATGCTGAAACTATGGGCACTACGTTTGCTCCTCCATCTACGAAGCGTTGAATTTGCGGCATTACCTCCGCAAATGTGCAGTGAGATCCGGTAATCGCATACCCTACTGTTTTTCCGTGCCAATCCATTTTATTCGTCCCCCTTGATTAAAGCCTCGTCCGATATTGACTGAACCAGCGCATTTGCCATAATAATCCCAGCGCTTTTAGGAGCTACAATGCCAGGGAGTCCAGGTGCCAGCATCGCTTTAATTCCTCTTTTCTCAGCATACCGAAAGTCACATCCACCTGGAGCGGAAGCCAGGTCGACAATTAAACAATGCGGTGAGATACGTGAGAGCACTTGTGCGGTGATGATCATACTTGGAATCGTATTAAATATCAGATCAACATCCGGCACATAAAGCAACAGTTCACTGGTCATAAACGGCTTCCAGCCCATTTCCTCAGCACGTGCATAATGTTCCTGTTTTCTAACTCCGGCTTTGACACTAGCACCCAATCCTTGCAGACTTCTTGCCATTGTAAAACCCGTTCTGCCCAAGCCCAGTACCATCGATTTGGAACTGTGAATGGTAAAATCCGTGTTCTGAATGGCCATAACCAGTGCCCCTTCCGCGGTTGGGATGGAGTTGTAGATAGCTACATCATCACGATTAAGCAATTCAATTAACTTTAACGAATGCTTGGCGCACATGCCGCGTAAATAGCTTTTAGCCATACCGCTATACACCAAACAATGGGGTGGCAGAGCAGCAAAATGTTCTTCCAAGAGCATCAAGCGTTCAGAAGAAAATAAAGCACTGATATTCCCTTCATCATCACAACCAACCGTAGGCAACACTAATACATCTGCATTACTAAGCAGCTCTACCGTCATCTGTTCCAGGCTCACCCCTGGGCAAGGGGCTTCCCATTTATCGAACCCGGCAGCGCTTACCGTCGCATCCAATTCCACACATTTCCGAATCACTTCAAGCTGTCTCGCGTCCCCGCCCAGGAACACGATCCTGACGCCAGTAAGCATAGGGATGACGCTCCTTTCAACATACACTATCGACTATAGAGCATCTTATGCTGGGCATTCTTAATGGGTGAAAAGCGGAGAAGAATTACCATGCAGGCTTAAATATGAAACTTATAAATCGTCATATTTAAACGAAAAAAGCTCGCGAATCATGCCGATTAGGCATAAATTCACAAGCTTTTTAATAAGACATATTATTTGC
>DOJM01000428.1:12071-17888 GCA_003529225.1 Paenibacillus sp. | reverse complement strand
GATCTCAATCTTCTGCTCGGGCTCAAGCTTTCCCAGCTGTTCATAAGGAATATGTTCCTGCAAAGAATACAAAATTGAATTATGCAGCACCTGAGTATCTACAAGACCATCTATGTAAATCAAAGAAATATGAGTATTTTCTTCTATCTGCAACTCTTTTATCACTACATCAGAACTTCCGCCCAGCAATCCGTTCAACTGATCAATATTGGTTTTCAATCGGTTTGATAGTGCACCCGTCTCTGAACTCTTCATGATGTAGCCTCCACTTCACCTAGATTCATAAGTATAGTTTGATGTTAATTTTGATAATTATTCCTTTCTGATTAAAATTCAGAATGGCATAATTCTGGTAACTACAACCATACTAGAACTAGTCCAATAAATTAGAGGGGGTATATGAGTTTGGAGAAAAATCAAATTAGTACCAATCAAATGATTATACTCGGGCTATTCACATTTATTGGGGATATGGCACTTGTATATCCAGCGTTAATGGTAGCAGGAGCGAAACAAGATGCATGGATTGCTGCTTTGATTAGTATTCCCTTAGGCCTAGCGACCATAAAACTGTTGCTCTGCTTAGCAGACATTGAACCAAACAAGAATATTATCGAGCTTAGCCTGCAGATTTTAGGAAAATGGGCCGGAACTGCTGTAGCCTTGTTCTATCTAGTGTTCTTCCTGATTGCCGCCGCCACTTACATAAGAGAAATTGAAGATTTCATGTGTACACAGATTTACGAGAAAACACCCGGTGGAGTTATCCGTTTCATGGCCATTTTCCTAGTGGTATATGGCGTACGACTGGGTCTGGAAACATTGGGACGGGCAGCTCAGCTTTTTTTCCCTTTATTTGCAGTTTTTTTGATCGGTCTGCTGCTTCTGCTAACACCCGATGTCAGAATGGAACGTTTATACCCCATCATGAACACACCCGTACCGGACATGCTCCATACTTTGATGTATGGCGTTTTTTATCCTTTTGGTGAATTGTGCGTGTTTCTTATGGTATTTCCTTATGCTCAGAAGAATAGCAAAACAAGCCGGGATATTTTCATAGCCTTGATCATCGGAGCTCTGGGACTTAACCTCATCTTATTTTTCTCCCTTACCGTTCTTGGTGTTTACGCTTCTGAACATCAATTTTATGCGGCATATACTCTTGCTCAAAAAATTAATATCGCTAATTCTCTACAACGTATTGAAGCGCTTATGGCTACAACATGGATTATCAGCACGTACTTCAAAACAGCCATTTATTACTATGCTTTAACATTAGGTACAGCCCAATTATTTAAACTCAAAAGCCACCGTCCTCTGATCCTACCCGCTGGATTTTTGTTATTTGGTATGTCACAACTGATTGCCAAAGACATTATTTTTTATGTAAAGGAAATCCCCACCTACTGGGTAGATTGGGATTTCACCTGTGCATTTGTTCTGCCGCTTATGTTGCTAATTGTATATTATTTAAAGAAACGTCATGCTGCCAAGGTTTAAACGACCTCCCTCCGAAAACTATACATCTAAGGAGTCAGTTGTANNATTTGGACTTCCGGCCGCTGTGAGCGGATGAAATCCGGAGACAAAGGCGATCGCTATCGCTCCTACAGTTCCAAATTCCCCTTCGCTAATCTCCTCTAATGTTATTTTTAAGATCAAGCTATATAAGAAATACCAAGCGTTTTTGGCGGTCAATAATCACTTCATTTCCTATTTGTAATGCCCCTTTGTGAATACCCAGAGCAAGAGGAAATACAAAAAAAGGCGAACTCTCACTCGGAATAGAATGAGAATTCACCTTATCTATTTAGCTGAAATTTAGAAACTTGTGAAGTACACGTTTTTCATTAGCCTCCAATTAAGCTGTCCTTGTGTTCAACAATCTCTTGTATGCTTGCAGATTTATTCCTTCTTATCCAATGTAATCGACGATGGTGTTACATCACGAATTGGCTCTTGAGCCACTTCAAAAGTTGATCCGCAACTCGGACAAAAGCGAGCCTCGATTGCCACATTGCCACCGCATGCTTTACACTGCTTCACATCGGACAACCCCGCAATTTGCTGCAGATTGACCTCGATCTCCGATTTCAGTTCAAGAATGCGGGAAATATTCTTCTCGATCTGCTCACTCGGCAGTGGTCCTGCTCCTTGTGTTACAGCTTCAAACAACAGTTTACCCATTACCTGATACTGCTGGTCAATGTCATTCTGCTTGCTGTTGTTCTGTAATTTCAAACGATTGATCTCCACCACTGTCTTTGCTTTATTCCCAGCCTCACTCACGCCTGCCTTTACCTTGTTAAAAAAGCTCATATTCAGCCCCCTATTCCGTAGTAGCCATATATAAGCATATTTCGACACCACCACAAGTATTCCTCTCTTTATTGTACCTAACTTCAACCGCGATTTATAGTTCATCCACAATCATGAACTTATTTCCCCCGCCTTCCTGCGGGAACGAACCTCGACTCAGGTCTGGTATATAAAACCGCCTTCAGGCCGTTTTGCCGCATTCAGAAAGGTTATACAATGAGTACATAAGCAAGCGGGTTGCAAGATTTAAACACAATCACCCCCATAAGAGAGGATGACAATAATAAATGAAAAAATTATATCGTTCCAGAAGTGACCAAAAGATTAGTGGTGTATGCGGAGGTCTTGCCAGTTGGTCAGGCATCGATGCCACAATTCTCCGTCTCGTAACGGTTGCTGCAGCACTTTTCAGCTTCGGTACCGTACTTATCTTTTACTTTATCGCCAGCATCATCGTCCCTAAAGAACCTTTTGGCAGCTTTTCGGATGGACATGATTTCTATTAACAGATCGTCCTTTCATACCAATCAAACATACTAAGGAGAGATATAACATGAGTTTATTCAAAAGAATTTCCACCCTTACTAAAGCTGCACTACACGAAGGTCTGAACAAATTAGAAAACCCAGTGCTACTGACGGGTCAGTATCTACGCGATCTTGAGAACGAAATAGCTACGGCAGNNGACAGCGAGTGTATTGGAACGCCGCAAGCAAGAATATACTCAGCTGATAGAGCAAAGCGAAGCTGAAGCCGTTCAGGCAGTTGAGCAAGGAAATGAAGAAAGAGCACGCCTTGCACTCATGGCCAAGCTGCGGTATACAGAACAGCTGAATGAGAGTATCAATAGTCAGGCACAAACTCAGCAATCCCTCGCAGAACTGGAGATCAATATCGCTAGAGCTAAAGAAGAGCGCGAGCATCTTAAAGCGAAAAGAACTGAACTTATCGCCCGTGCTCAGCAAGCCACAGAAACACTAAGCTCTGCTCCTCATAGCAACAGTGTAAAAGGACCGAATGTGGGTACCGCTTCACGTGGCTTCGAACGAATGGAAGAGAAGATTTTCGAGTGGGAAGCTTTGGCGGAAAACACCAAGTATAAATCCAACTCAGGCGCAGGCCCGTCCATTGATCCAAACCTTCGTAGTGCTGTTGATGATGAGATTGAACGTATCCGCAATCGGAAAATCAATACCGACAAAAAATAAATATAATAACAGGTCCCTTATATCTCAGCTACTGAGCTATATAAGGGACTTGTTTTTTCTATTCCTCTTCATCCCGCGAATCATTTTTTTCGATTCCGGATCTACACGGTAAGACTCTCTGATTTTCTGCAAAGCCTTGTTATAGGTGAAATCATCTAAAGTGTTAGTTCTCAAATAATCTATCGTAACCGCAGGCAGCTTCACATAACACATCGATAGCGCCCAAGAAACCGCCATTTTCACATAATACCCCTCATGTCTGACCTTATCGAGTAGTTGTAGAATCCGGTTGATGTACGCTTCTTCAATAAAGAAATTAAGCATCATTACTACCGCAAATCGAATCTCATATTCTTTGTCAGATAACAGATATGGCACTATAAAGTCCCACATCTGCTCTTTATTCTTCAAGGTAAACTTCAACCCTGTGCAAAAGCTATCACATACCGACCAGTTATCGATTTTAGGAATAAAGTCCGCAATATAATGCAGAATTTCTTCAGGATCTGTCTTCACATAACCAAGTACCATACCTTGCAGCATTACTTCTCCAAAATAATCAGAGTCGGTGTGCTCCAAATAGGCTCTCCAGTCACCCTTTGCAATGGTTTTGGCGAGTTTACGCAGCTCCGGTAGTCTGACTCCTATCACATTATCGATCGTCGGAAGTAAAACCGCAGAAAACTTCTGGTAGTCCGCATCTGCCAACTCCAATAGCTGTTCCTTTATTGTTTTGTCCACTATAGTGCTCCCTACGTATTAATTATTGAAATGAAATCTNNTTGGAAGCTACCGAACCGAGTGGTGAGTACCTGAGACGGTATTGTTCGAATTGCTCTTTGTTAAGCGTATCAAGCCCATACAGCTTCATCATGCCGCGACGAATGGCGATATCTCCCCAACTAACTACATCTGGGCGCTCCATACAATTGATTAGCATCATCTCTGCTGTCCACTTACCGATGCCTTTTAACTTCATGAGTCTTTGAATAACCTCTTGATCGGACAATCCATATAATTCCTCCAGCTTAAAATCATCCTGCGCGACCAGATTGGAAATGTCATGAATGCAAACCGCTTTTTTCATCGTCATACCGCAACCCTGAATCTCATCCGCTGTGTGTATAGCCAGCTGCTGTGGAGTTATTTCTCCGAATCTAGCCTGCATTCTTGTCCAGATGGTTCGAACTGCTTTGACTGATATTAGCTGACCCACTATAGCATAGATAAGCGCAGTGAAAAGATCCGGAATAATTATACGTTCCACCTTCCCCATTCGCGCCATCGCCGCACCTAGCACTGGGTCCATACTTCCGAGGTAATCGATTTCTGCTTGCCCATATTCAAAAAATTTAGTGATTACAGCTCCCAAAGTATTTCCTCCCGTATCTGAGCTTAACAATAATATACAACATCTATTTTGCAGTGTACGGATTCTTGAATAGGATAGCAAGATAACAAAACTTGAAAAAGCCACAACATTTCTACTCGGGTAGATAGTTATGGCGGGGATTCATATTTTTACTCAACTACTATTTGTAACTGGTACTAGATTGTATTTATCATTTTACTACTTTAATATAAATGTATATATGATAGATGAGGAGCTTTACGAATGGACTTTATAGCAATTGACTTTGAAACGGCGAATTCCAGTCGATCCAGCGCCTGTGCTTTGGGACTTGTGGAAGTTAAAGATGGCGTAATCACTGCAGAACATTCTTGGCTGATCGATCCGCAACAGCGGTTTGACGGCATGAACATTTCGATACATGGCATCACCCCCTCCATGGTAATCGAACAGCCTACTTTCCACGAATTATGGCCCACCGTTGAACCTTTACTGCACGGACGAATCGTTGTAGCGCACAATGCCGCTTTTGATATGAGTGTACTGCGGTATTGCCTCGATGGAATGTCTTTAAACTATCCTAGCTTTCAATACTTATGTACATATTTATTAGGCAAAAAGATGCTTCCCCATCTTCCCTCTCATAAGCTTAACGTAGTCTCAGAGCATTTCGGTATTGAGCTGAAGCACCATGACGCTCTCGATGACGCGCGCGCAGCCGCCCTGGTTCTATTAATGCTTATGGAGCGAGATTCACACCGTGATCCGCTGTTGCTCTCTAGCAGCCAAGGATATACTAGCGGAACTATATTTGCTGGTGGATACACTCCTTTTTCTGCTCGTAAGAGTAAACCTGCTAAGAAACCTGTGAACAATCAAAGAACGAAAAACTTCTATTTGTAAGAAACTATTAAGTTATTTAGCAAAAAACACCCA
>DOJM01000428.1:1953-12060 GCA_003529225.1 Paenibacillus sp. | reverse complement strand
TACAGTTGGTTGGGTGTTTTGCATAGATGGAGGAATATAGCATACAAGTCGATTCATTCACTGCGAAGAAATCTAGCCTCGAGGGTTGCACTATAGGGAAATTCCCCCTGTAATTCTTCATTTAAGCTCTATACGACAGAGTTATAGGAAATTTATCCCTATATTTCTTATGGTTTAGGTGTAATTGATGCATTCCATAAGAATTACAGGGAGGAATTCCGTATAATGTCTTCAAATAGATCCTTTACGAGCTAATTACAGGGAGGAATTCCGTTTATTCTATCAGCGATCAGCGATTATCCAATCGGTTCATCTAGATCACAAACCAAGATCTAAACAACACGCTAGATCTTCAACCGATAAACTGCTTTATTCTCCAGTCCTCTAATGAATGGCGTCCATTCTTCCGTTTCTGGTGTGGTGTCCAGAGCATCCTCCACCATTTGCAGCTTCGCATCCATTGCGTCAATATGANNTAACGCCAGAACCTTCTCCGAATTCAAATCAATGTCTAAGCGGATGGCAGCTTCCGTAATCCAGTTAGATGCCATCGAGATATGACCAATCAACTTACCCTGAACGCTATATTCTGAGACAATTCCGAGCTGAGAGACCATCTCTTCCGGCTTCGCGATATCATGCAGAATAATTCCAGCCTTCATTAAATCTGGATTCAGGAACGGACGCTGCTTGCACAGAAAATCCCCGATCTCCAGCATGCGAACCATATGATAAGCAAGTCCGGCAAAATAAGCATGGTGATGCGTTTTGGCAGCCGGATAATGCATCAATTTCTCTTCCACTTTGCTTACACAAAAGGAGACAATCGAAGCAATCTCCGGATCTGTGATGCTTGCCATAACCCCTTTAATCGTATGAATAAGGTCTACTGGACGAATAGGAGCGGAGCGAATAAAATCCGTTAGCGCAACGCCATCCTCATCGTTCACTAATCTGATTTTGGTTACTTTGATTTGCAATTTCTCACGATAAGTGTGCGCAATCCCGCGAACCTTCACCAGTGCCATAGGAAAAAAAGTTTCTTTATCAGTTGTGCTGACATCCCAATATTTCGCGGACAATTGTCCACTGGAATCCCCCAAGACTAGGTCGAAATAATCCTTTGGAGGAGTACCATTCGTTTGTTTGATCGCTAGCTCTCTTAAGAGATAAAAGCCAACAAATTCATCCTGTGGAGCGAGCTGTTTAATTTGTGTCATGTTGAAGCCTCCTATTAATAACAGGCTTTGTACCTGCTCTCTATATTAAACTTTAGACACTCACGTCCAAAATCCCTTTAAATCACTATACGATCTATTTTCATTTTTATGTACAGGTAGATAAAGGAGGTTACTCCACAGGCCATAATATGGCTCTAGAATAACCCCCTTTATAGATTAACTATTGATTGAAAAATGCTTATTTACCAGCGGATTCAAGCGCTAATTTAATAGCTTCTACCACTTTACCAGAAACTTCTTTCTCAGCATCATTATTTCCGAAGGCTGCTGCGCGATATCCGTACTTGTGTAGGCTATAGCCCGTTGAAGTCGACTCAATCTCGCTTTTCACAGCCAGCTCAGCGTCAGTCAACTGGTTGAGCGTTCTTGTACTTCCGTTTTTATCTAAATAGTAAACGAGCATTTTAACAGGAACACCATGTTCTACATACGTCATAACATTTACAAGCTTATCCGCACTTACACCAATGAAGATTCCATCGAAGTAAGCCGCTTTGTTAGCTTCAACAATTTCAGCTTTCCCGTAAGCTCTATCCACCGCAGTCTTGAGAGCTACACTACTACTAGTTGCACCTGAAACAGCGTCTACATCTTGCACAGCTTCTCGAGTACCTGCTGCAAGGAAGCTAGAAGTCAATTGCGGAATTGCTTTTGCCACCTCTGGGTAAGCAGCTTTGCCTCTATCAACAAGATTCATTCCTACACGATACAAAGCAACATTTACAATCTTACCGTTACGTAGTGTAACGTCTGCTCTGTTTGTTCCTTTATCATAGGCATCACCAAATGCAGTGAAGGTTCCGTCTTTATAGGTTCCTTGAACTTTGGATGCGTTAGTCAAAGCATCAGTCAGTGCAGCTTTGGCAGCTGCAGATAGTTCTTCTTGACCTGTGATATCGGACATTTGCACACCTTTTTCAAGTAATCCTGAAGTAAGTGTACCCACCAGCGATTTTTGTTCTGTACTTAGTTTATCATCAGCGATCAGCTTGCCGTCAGTTCCAAACAAGCTTACTTTAATATTTGTAACTGCATCTGAGGCAACATCAACAAGCAATAACACCTTAGATTGGTTATCAACACCTGCGAATTTGCCGTCAAAATATTTAGCTTCACCAGGAACTTTCAGTGCTTTTTCGAAAGCTCTTTCTACAGCTTGGTTCCAACCGTGACTGCTTTCTGTAGCGCCAGAAATTCCATCTACTTTCTCATCATAGTTAGCAAAGTAAGATCCATTAGCAAGCAACTTAGCTGTCATCGGAGCATTAGCTTTTACAACTTCTGCATAAGCCGTTGCACCTCTGTCAATTAGGTTGTTCCCAAGTCTGAACAGCTTCACATCCACTAGCTTGCCGTTGCGGATCACGATGTCAGCTCTTTCAACACCAACACTTCTTGCAGTCCCATAAGAGGAATAGAATCCGTCTACATAAGCGGAAGTATTGTTAATCTTTGCATTCTGCTCAGCATCCCAGAAAGCATTAGTCGCAGCCTTAAAGTCTGCTTCTAGTCCTGTAACTGGCTGTGCAGCTGTTCCTTTAGCCAGCAATGCTGGCGTTATAGCTGCAACTGCTGCGGATTGCTCAGCTGTGTAGGCCTTCTCATCCACGAAATCACCAGCATTGTTCAGCGGATACACCTTAACATCTGTGAGCTTATTGGATTCGTAGGTTGCAAATACTGCATATTTCCCTGTAGGATCTATGCCCATATGAACACCATCAAAGTAAACTGCATCTGTATCTTTCACTGTTAGAGCTCTTTCAAACGCTCTGTCTACAGACAATTTCCATCCATTACTAGAGCGTGTTGCTCCCGAAACAGCATCTACTGCAGCTGCTCCATCTCTTGTCTTGCCAATCAATTTATTCTTCATCAATCCATAAGCTTGCCATAAAGCGCTATAATTGTTACGAGCATCTCTATCGATCAGCTTAGGGCTGGTTCTCAAGAGATCGATGCTAGTAATTTTTCCATCTTTAATTTCGATCTTAGCACCTTCGGTACCTTTGGAGTAAGCATCGCCATAAGCTACGTAAACCCCATCTTGATATACACTTTCCTTAACTGTAACCGGCAATGTTGTTGGCACAGGTTTAACAGTCGCTGCTGGAACTACAGTAGCCGCTGGAGCAGCGGTTGCTTTTGGCGTAGTAGCTGGTTTTGTCGTTGCTGCTGGTGCCGCGGTTGCCTTTGGTGTTGCTACTGGTTTTGCTGTTGCTTTTGGTGTTGCGACTGGTTTTGCTGTTGCTGCTGGTTTTGCTGTTGGTTTGGCTGCTGGTGCATCCGCTTCTTCAGAAGCTGCGGATACTGCATCCACCTTCAAGTTCAAAGCAGGCACATTAAGTGTGTAAGCAAATGGCGCTAACAATATTGCCGCGCTAACCGTTAAAGAAATTAGTTTTTTCAATAAAATTCTCCTTTACCAAGTCCCCAGTGATATATAGCTTTTCTTAACCAAACTTACCTTTCACGGCGCCCCTTCTCTTCTTATGAAGCATTACATCTCTCTTCATAAGAACCCATCCCCCCTCTCATGCCTATGCGCGACCCATCACTTTCCAAAAAAATAACGTCTTAAATCTATTCATTCCTTTTTACAATAAACCGCATAAAAGGTGAAATAATTCACATATAATATCAGAAAAAAAAGAAGGCGCTTTCTCAATCAATTTCTGGTTTGATACTACCAAACTTTTCCGCAATTCCTCTGTATCTAAAATCACATACCCTATAAGAAACATCACTATTTGCTCATAAATGTGATTTTTCATTATTTTTTCTAAACCAATACACCCACTTCCTATTCCCAAAGTAGAAAACGTGATCTCGATTATTGTGTATCCAAGAATAGATATGTTATTTTAGAACGATCTCTAACATGGGAAAGGAGTTCAAAGCTTTGAACAAACAGCCACCTATTGGAGTTATTCTCGCCCAAATTGGCACACCTGCTGCACCTACTGCACAGGCGGTACGTCCTTATCTGAAACGTTTTTTATCCGACCGCCGAATCATAGATTATTCACCACTGCTCTGGCAGCCTTTGCTGCGAGGCGTTATTCTGCGTTTACGTCCACGCCGGTCGGCTGAGCTGTACAGACAAATCTGGACTACAGAAGGATCACCTTTACTCTTCCACTCATTAGCTCAGCGATCTGGTTTGCAAGCGCTTCTAGGCTCACGGTATCAAGTAGAGCTTGGCTTAGCGTATAGCGAACCAAGTATGGTACAAGCGATCAACACATTGGAAGCTAACGGAGTCACACGCATCATCATTGTACCGCTATTCCCGCAATATTCGTCCACTACGACGGCATCTGTATTCGATCAAGCGAGTTTTGCTGCACTAGGACGCCAAAGCTCCACTGGACCGGTAACAAAGCGCCTTATTCCTGCTCTTAGATTTATGGATGCTTATTATAATGAACCCGGTTATATTTCAGCCATGAAGTCGCATTTACTGCAGCAAATGGAACTTCTGAACTCTAATCCTGATTTTTTCGTACTGACCTTTCACGGGATCCCCAAACGATATGCAGATACAGGCGATCCCTATCCAGAGCAATGTATGGAAACTGCGCGTCTTCTCGCTTCAGCTATGAATTGGGAGCCCGAACGCTGGCAGCTTACTTTTCAATCACGCTTCGGACGCGAAGAATGGGTAGGTCCCTCTACAGCAAATGTTTTGGGAAAGCTGGCGGAACGAGGAATTCATAAACCTTTGATTTTCTCACCGGGACTTGTAACGGATTGTCTGGAAACGCTGCACGAGCTAGCAATAGAAGGGCGCGAACAATTTGNNTGTTGAACGAAACGCCATGGGCTGGTAACATAAAAAAACCGTCTTGTCCGCAAATATTCTTTGCTGCAGAAAAGACGGTTTGCTATGTCAGTTCATAAGATCTAAGGATTAAAAAAATTCTTATGCTGTAAGCTGCTTATATTTAGTAGTCAGTTCATGGAACCATTGCTTGTCCTGTAAGGTCAATGCAAAGTCGATCAGCTCGGCAATCTCACTCGGCTGCAAATCAGCTGAATCATTAAAAGATACTTCAGCGGTTGCAGTGGCTTCTCCATTTCCATCCTCTGCATAATCATAAGAGAAGCATATCTTGATATCACTTTCCAGAAATTCGTTACGCAGGAAATATAACACCTCACACATTAGCACAGGTCTAACATGATCATCAAAGACACATTCCATAACCTTCGCCCAGTACTGCTGGNNGTGTAACTTATCATTGGTTAAGAGATATTTCTCACCCTGAAAATCAGTGACAAATCTCAGCTCAAGCGGCTTCATTTTAAAAATAGTAGCAATTTGCTTCATGCTAATATTCAGAATGTCTTGCGTTTCTAGTCTGATCATCTCTCATGCACCTCGTCCCTCTTAGTTGGGTTACCTGAAACCTGATGATATCTATGATTTCGTTAAATGCCAATAATGTAAAATTAGCTCTATCCATTCACTTTAATTTTTATCTAATTTAACATTATTATCGTCAACTGACTACGCTTTGTTAATATTTTTTCATTAATTCCACAGAAAAAATGTTTCAATCTTTGTCCATCTGTTTAATATGTATATTTAAAAACTTAGTCTTTCTTATTTTCAAAACAAAAAAACTGTTCTGAATAGTCATAAGCGACCTCAAAACAGTCTTTTGCCTAATTATTATTCAGTTAGCTTTACTTAAACAAACAGTGGCACTAACTGTATTCCTTCAGGCGAGATCCGAACAAGTCCTTTATCTGTGATGCGTAGTGTCGGGATAACCGCCAANNTAGTTCAAAGTACAGCCAGCATCATATAGCGCTTTGCTGATCGCAGCTGATTTTGCTGCAGCAATTTCGAAGGGTTCCGTGGACATTAGACCTGCGATAGCCAGGGGGAATAACGTTTCTCCGCCAGATGTGATCATACAAACACCACCCTGAGCATCCGCCACCGCATTTGCAGCTTTAGCCATTAAATCATCATCATTACCGATGACGAGTACATTATGACTATCGTGAGCAACCGTCATTGCAATGGCAGCCGGCTCTTTAAGTCCAATGCCTTCGACAACGGCCACTGATTTATTGCCTGTACCTTTATGACGTTCGAGCACTGCGATTTTGCACAAACCTTCTATAGCATTTACATCCAGTTGCCCCTCCACTACAGGTATCGAAACCATACGCTCAATAGTCTCCACATGATTTTCTCTTACTTTAATAACTCTTGTTGTAAGTTCACCTGTTTGAATTGGAGCAGTAATGATGAAATCTTCTGAAGTAGGACGCTGTGGCAAATGAACCGAAGCCAACACTTCCTCCGGATAGGTGAATTTAGCAAGCTCTGCCGTCATTACTCCGTTCTCAGCAACTACTACACCTGCGGCAATCGTCAGCACTACATTAATATCCGCCAAATTCCCATCTAGAAGGATGATATCTGCAAAAGAACCCGGAGTAATAGATCCGATATCCCGCGCTAAACCAAAGCGTTCAGCAGTATTAATAGTAGCCATTTGGATGGCCGTTATAGGCTTAACACCTTGAGCAATAGCATCACGCAGAACGAAATTCATATGCCCTTCATCTCGCAAGGATTCTGAACTACGATCATCCGTTACCAGCATCATTCGGCGTGTATCAATGCCGTGTTCTGTATGGGCCGTAATTGTTTTAGCCACATCATGCCAAGCGGAACCCCGGCGCATTTTGGCATACATCCCCAGTCGAACGCGCTCAATCACATCGTCTGCTGTCACACACTCATGATCTCCAGTCACACCTGCCGCTGCATACACAGGCAGTCTCCAGTCGCTGGAAGGCCATGTGAAATGACCATCTACAAATCTGCCTGCTCGCAGCGTAGCTTGAATTTCCCCTAGCATTTTCTCATCGCCGTAAACAACACCAGGAAAGTTCATCACTTCACCCAGCGCAATCACATCGGGTCCCCAAGTAAAGGCTTCTGCCACTTCTTCAGGTCCAATAGAAGCTCCCGTTGTCTCGAATTCCGCACCTGCCGCAGGCACACATGAAGCCACCTGCATGTAAGCCGCTAACGGTGTTCCCCGCATCTCATCGAGCATCAATTGAATCCCCTTCAGCCCGAATACATTAGCAATCTCATGAGCATCAAAGAAACCGCCTGTTGTACCCAGCGGCAGAACAGCACGGGAGAATTCAGTAACGGTCAGCTGTGTGCTCTCAATATGACAATGGCCATCGAGTAGTCCCGGAGCGATATACTTTCCGTTCGCCTCAATAACCTGCGTTCCTTCACCAATCATATGTGTCACATCTTTACCAACATAAGCGATACGTCCACCTTGTATACCAACAGACATTCCTTCTAAAATTTCACCAGAGCATACATTAACCAGCTTTCCACCTGTAATTACTAGTGTTGCCGGTTTATCTCCTCTTGCCGTAGCCACAAGCTCAGGTACGCAATCTGCTAAAGACTTTCTTGTAAAAGTTGTCATTTTCATCTCTCCCCCGTTAGTATCCAAGTGCGTTCTTGATGTAGTGAATAGATTCATAATAATAGAGGATTGCTTAACCATCGGCTGTGTTGATATCATGTTGGCAAATCTGATATTGTACGAAAAAACGGCTCCGTCATCCCTGTAGATGATAGCCGTTTTCTTATTCCAAAGATTGTCCAACACTCCGGACATGCCCCTGGTATGAACTCCCCCGCCAGCATCTATTCCAACGATTATCTTACGTTTTCCTCATATACGTCAAGTGCCGCTTGAACACCAAGTCCGTGTCGAAGTAACGCTGCTTCCAAAGCTCCAAGCAAACGCAGCACATTATTCGTACGACAGCTATAGCCCATCGTGCCGATGCGCCAGATCTTTCCTTTCAAAGGTCCAAAGGAGATGGCAATTTCAATGCTGAACCGCTCCAGCAGCAGCGTATAATCAGGTGAACGCAAAATCGCCGCCGCTCCGCGATCCCCATCCAATCCCTGTAGTGCTGGAAACAATGTTTTCGAAAACAAAGCCGGAGGCATAGCCGATCCGTTGCTGATCACTAGCCACAATTTGATGACTTCAAATCAATACATAATCCTCCCGAGCTACGCCCAATCGCTGAACAACCTCCATAGGGGAACAAATTATTTGTTCAGCTCGAGGAAACTTATTGTGCAAGCCTCCTTCGTGCCAATCCGCAACCGCAACCCGAAAACCAACTCTGTCAGCAAGTTCCGCAATCGGAACCACATCACGTCCCCCGCCAAAAATGACAAACCGCGGTTTGGGCGCGAAAGAGTTATAAAATACTGTCAATTCTGCTGAAGCGGCCATAAAGCGACCTGTCGCGTCGGCTATGGCGGAGGACCTTCCGTGATTCCATTAATCCATCATGATGCGGTAACTCGCTACACTTGGCTGAGCGATGATGAATTCGGGGAGACATTGGCGATTGCCAGCACGCTAGCGGGACCTATTACTACCAAAATCGCAGCTTACGTCGGCTATGATGTCTACGGCTGTTTAGGACTCATCGTAGCTTTGTTAGCAACCGTCTTGCCCTCCGCAGCAGCACTTATCATCCTGTTAGAGGTCATGCAAAAATACAAGCAATTCCCCGTAGTGAAAGGGATGACATTGCTTGTTCAACCGGTTATTGCAGTTATGATGGCTGTGCTCACTTGGACATNNTGGTCAAATGGCCTACGAACTCTATTGGAATCTGCAAACACTGTTCATTGTTGCAATCGTATTCTGGGCCATCAAGCGGCTTAAGCTGCATCCTGCCTTTGTCATCTTAGCCGCTTTTGCCTATGGTGATCTGGTACTCCGCTACACGGTATAACTAAACTATTTTAAAATATATTGTGACAATACCGCCTGTACCTCATAAATATTCACGGATTTATTAAAGGTCTTCTTGAGTGGCACAGTGCTGCTGGAAATATTAGTGTTTTGTCCTTCGCACCATGGAACCATATTATTCCACAATACATATTCTATGCAGTGTAAAACTTCGCTCTGCCATCTTTTTACTTGCTAAATTCTCGAATATTGTTTACACTGTCATTAAATTTATTAAGAAAGGGGTGTGGAAGGAATGGATCACAATTGGACCAACAGTGTTATGAGTCGGCTACCTAAAGCGATAGCTGGCATTGCTCATGTAAATGGCGATAACGGGAGAAGTCTGTCCATTTCCATGAATTTAATAACACTACACAATTGTGAAATGCCTTTCCTGCCATCACCCGGACGGATCAGTTAACCGGAGAATGATAAGGCCGTAGGGAAATTTCCCTACGGTCTTTTTTTATGGTTTTTTACAGAATTCCAGTTTCGATTTAGGGTTCTGGCGGTGCAAAGGGCATTCTTAAAGGAGAATATATATGATTATTCAATGCCAAAATGTTCAAAAATACCATGGTGCACAGCTCGTGCTAAATAGCATCACCTTCGATATCCGCCAAGGAGAAAAAATCGGTCTAATCGGCCGCAACGGTTGCGGTAAAACTACGCTTTTCCACCTACTGAATGGCGAGGAGCGTCCCGATCTAGGGCAAATCTCAATTCGCAAAGGTAGCGTAATAGGTATGCTGGCTCAAATTCAAGAGGTTAACGAAAAAGAAACCGTATATGAGGTCCTACAACGTAGTTTGGCTGAGCCTCTGCAGTGGCAACAACGCCTGCGTGAGCTGGAGCTTGAAATGTCTACCTTCAATACCGGGACGGATGAAACACTTTGGAATCGGCTGCTAAAAGAATACGGTAGCCTTCAGGAAAAATTCGAGACTGCAGGAGGCTATGAAATCGAATCCACCATTCAGCGAGTTGCCTCTGGTCTAGGAATCGGAACCGGGCAATACAATCGCCTCTTCGCCTCTCTT
>DOJM01000428.1:393-1936 GCA_003529225.1 Paenibacillus sp. | reverse complement strand
GTTAGAGCAGTATTTACAGAGCTATGACGGTACAGTGCTAGCCATTTCCCATGATCGCTACTTTCTGGACGCTGTAGTCAAGAAGGTGATCGAGATTGAAGACGGTGAGGCTTTTACCTTTCATACCAACTACAGCGGTTATCAAGTAGAGAAGGAAACACGTCTGCTTCAACAATTTGCTGATTATCAAGAGCAACAGAAAAAAATAAAACAAATGCAGGAAAGCATCAAACGCCTCATCGAATTCGGCAATCGCGGAACTCCACCTAACCCTGCCTTTTACCGGAGAGCAGCCTCCATGCAAAAAGCACTGGATCGCATGGTGAAGGTTAAACGTCCGATTCTGGATCGCAAATCGATGGATTTACAACTGCAGCAAAATGATCGTTCCGGGAATCAGGTCGTCATTCTGGAGGATATCGGTAAGACCTATGGTGAGCGAACCCTTTTCACCAACGCAAACGAAGTGCTTCGCTACGGAGAGACTACGGCTCTCATGGGAGGTAACGGGGCAGGTAAAAGTACACTTCTAAGAATCATATTAGGTCAGGAAACGCCAGACACCGGAAGCTGTACGCTTGGTTCAAGAACCGTAGTCGGCTATCTCGCACAAGAGGCTGTCCCTGACAATAACAAACACTCTGTACTCCGCTACTTCCGTGAAGAAGCTGGACTAGAGGAAGGTGAAGCGCGCGGGCAGCTTGCACGTTTCCTGTTCTATGGTGCCGATGTGTTCAAAGACATCACGAATCTATCCGGAGGGGAATGGACCCGCCTGCGTTTCGCTGTGCTGATGCATCGTAAACCCAACCTGCTGATTCTGGATGAACCAACGAACCATCTAGATATTGACTCCCGTGAGGCGCTAGAGGAAGCACTAGAGGAATTTCCGGGTACAGTACTGGCCGTATCACATGACCGCTATTTCATTAATCGTCTGTTCCATAAGCTCTGGTCTATTGAAAGAGGACGATTTGGAGTCTTCAACGGCAATTATGAGTATTACAAGGAGAAGCAAGCTGAGAAGGCATTAGCAGCACCTGCCACTATTCCTGATCATCCTAAAGCTTCCTCTACAGAAGGAACCGCTTCACGCTCCAACAAGCCTCAATCTAACGGTTCCGTGAATGGTTCCACGGGAAACTCATCAAGTTCCCGCAAGAAGAGCAACCACTTCGATTGGGAAAAGGCTATTGCCGAAGTTGAGGACCAGCTTGGGGAAATCGATGCCAGAATGCTAGATCCACAGATCAGTAGCCATGCAGCAGAGCTCGCCGAGCTACAGAAAGAACGAGATGCAGTGCAAGAGNNGGAAACTGCTGGACACTAACGTTTATTAAACGAGGAGATACGAATATGAGCAACGAAACGAAGATTAAGCTTTTTTGGGAAGAATACACCCAGCTTCATCCACAAGCAGCGGATAACTACGAGGCTTGGGCCTTTGGCGACAGTCCTCAAATGGCCGATGAACTGCTGGATCTGGTGATCCGCGGAATTAAGACAGGGACTGCTTCGAACTATGAAATTTATGCAGTCAGTG
>DOJM01000428.1:0-322 GCA_003529225.1 Paenibacillus sp. | reverse complement strand
GATGGCTGCGGTAATCCGCAAGCAGTAATCGTTACGACAGATGTGCAAATTACACCCTTTGATGAGGTTGGTGCTGACTTTGCCTATAGCGAAGGCGAGGATGACAGAACACTAGAGTCTTGGCGCCATGAGCATGAGAATTTCTTCACCAGAGAATCCTTAACATTCTTGAAGAAACCTTTTGATCCAAAGATGAAGGTGGTTTGTGAGAACTTTAGACTGGTATATACAAAATTCTGAGAACTTCAGATTCTAAAAAGGCGGGCTCTTCCACCACGAAAAGACCCCCCTTTATTTTTATTTTAAAACCATTAGGATTTGA
>DOJM01000531.1:8960-9307 GCA_003529225.1 Paenibacillus sp. | reverse complement strand
GGCTGTACCGCCTTCAGAAGACATAGGCTTCCGAAGCTAGCGATACAATGTACCGCTTATCAGGTATCCGTTTCTGCTAAAAGATAACCTGTGGATCATTCCCCAGTCTATCCATTCAGTATGATTCCATCATAACCATCTTACTCACAAAAAGCATCTTTAAAGCAGAATTAACGAGCTCTAGGATGGTGGCTCTCATATACTTCCTTCATATTCTTACGGGCTATACCGTTATAAATCTGAGTCGTTGAAATATCGGCATGACCCAGCATTTGTTGTACGGAACGTAAATCCGCTCCGCCTTCCAGTAAATGGGCTGCGAAGGAATGCCTAAGCGTATGTGGTGT
>DOJM01000531.1:370-8860 GCA_003529225.1 Paenibacillus sp. | reverse complement strand
CGGTTAATCTACCGCCTAGACTATTCAGGAACATGGCCTGTTCCTCCTGATGATCACGAAGCAGCTTGTCCCTCATAAGGGAAGTGTAAGCCGATACACTCTCAGCAGCAAGGGTTCCAATGGGAACTACCCTCTCCTTGCCAGATGTTCCTGTACAGCGTGCAAATTTCATATCCGTATTCACATCGTCCACGTTAAGCGAGATTAATTCAGAAACCTTAATGCCTGTTGCATAGAGTAATTCCAGCATAGCCTTATCACGAACCCCTTGTGGCGTACTCACATCCGGCGCAGCCAATAACTGCTCGATTTCCGAAATGGTAAGCACCATAGGAGCTTTCTTATCAGGCTTCATGGTCTCCATGTCCAGTGTTGGATCCTGCTCAATCAAACGTTCCTTCAGCAAATAATGAAAAAAAGCACGGAGGGATACTGCGTTCCTGTTCAACGTTGCAGTTGCCCGACCAGCTCCGCGTAATGAACCAAGATATAACATCACATGAGATCTTCGGATCTCATCGGGCTGACTAGCCCCCCGCTCTTCAGCGAACTCCAGAAACTGCGATACATCCCTACCGTAAGATTCCAGTGTATTCGGGGACAAGCCTTTATCTCCGGACAAATAATGTAAAAACGGCTGCAAGTGTGACTTCATCATTTCACGCTCCTGTCCTGGCGCAGCTACTCATAGTGACTTCCTGCAGCACATTCAGCATGAGGCTTCTGCAGATGTGTACATTTAGTATACGCTGCATGAATCCACCTTGTTTTCTTCGACATTCTTCTCGCTTGTTCCTGCTTCCTAAGAAGCTTTCATTCTCCGTACCAGTAATAGAAGCGCAAGCGTTGTCTTGTATCCAGACCATCACCACCACGATCGGCATGATCAAAAGCCCGAACAGCGGTGCCTTCAGGAATTCCATAATCCTCTATCGGACTGATCCATTCACCAAGCCAGCTCATAGCACTGTAGAGCAAATAGCTTAGTGCCACAAACATGATCATAAAATATAGCTTTCGAACTGTTTTGGGCACAGAAACGATCATATGGACGCCTCCCTCTAACATACAGTTAAGATCTGCTCGTCCTTCACCTTATGCACCAAAACGGACTGATATGTATACCTCCAATAGACCAATCATTTAAAAAGCTCTCTCCGGTAAAAAAACCGGGGAGAGCTTATGAAGTGAATTTCATTATAAGATGACTTAGGACGGATTTCCGTTTGAATTATTCTTATCGTTACACCGATAGCATATCCCATGAAAATCAAGTCTATGATCAAGCACTGTGAAATTAAATTCTTTCTCCAGTCGCTCTTCTAGCGGACCTAGCCAATCCTCGCGGCTCTCATCTATGCTACCACACTGCACACAAATTAAATGATGATGATGGTGCTTCGCAGTATCTGTTCGCAGATCATAACGGGCGACACCGTCACCGAAGTTGATCTTTTCTACGACATGAAGCTCGCTAAGAAGTTCCAGGGTACGATATACAGTCGCAAGACCGATCTCGGGAGCCTTCTCTTTCACGAGCATAAAAACATCCTCTGCACTAAGATGATCTTCCTCATTCTCCAGCAGCACTCTTAAGGTCGCTTCCCGTTGGGGTGTAAGCTTGTATCCTTGGGATTGTAACTGTTGCTTAATTTTGTCTATCCGGGCTTCCATTGTCTCCCTCCCCCTTGGAAAATTACCTCACCGGTCTTCAAACCACTTCTTCCATTATAGGGGGTGTCGCTTTGAGAAGTCAAACGCTTTTACTGCAAGCCCATGGTCGTCACTGCTTGTACAAGTGAGGGGGTAACCCAGCGCATCATGATCGGGGTAACATAGGTCTCAAAACTAGAAATGCCCAGAATCAACAGTGCCATCACAAGTGACAATATCGTGTACATTGTAAAAGGTCGAGTCACTGGCGTCCGACGTTGTCCCATCACCCGGCTGCGAATCATCTGCAAGGAAAAGGCGATCGCCGCCGCACTACTTACTAACAGCACAGGGATCAATACTAAATTGTGCGGAGCCACAGAGACTAGTGCGAATAGCATTCCGTGCCATGAATATTGACTTACTAGACAACCGACCGTAAAGCCGATCAATACCCCTTTAAGAAAATCAAGAATCAAGATTCCCGGCAACCCAATGACTGATAATCCAAGGATCCAGATCAGCCCGATCCATTTCAGATTCAAGGCCGCTATACTCCAGTACGAATCAGGTGCTGCTGGTAGACCCTGCTGATCAACCGTTACAAAGAAATTCCCCAGATAATCGCCCAGCTCCTGTTGCTGATCCATCGTAACNNGAAATAATACGCCGACAAAAATATACAGAGGCGTCTGTTCCTTCATCATCAGCCTTAAATTACGCATCGAGACGTTCCCCTTTCCGGTTACATGTTACACCATATGAGAAAACGCCCCGCGATATGACTTGTCCTTAGGACAATAACTCTACTTTCCAGGTAGTACGACTTTACCGTATGTTCCCCCACCGCCTGCTGATAATTCCAATATGCCTGAGCGGGCCCTAACGATCATAGCCGCCAAATCCACTCCAACTACGCTAGCAATTTCCGCTTCACCACAACCATGTAAAATGTTCATCTCCGTGCCAAAAGCTTGCAGTAACGCGTTCATCTTAGCCTTCCCGAGGCCTGGAATAAATTCAAGTGGAACCTGATAGTGATAAGGCGGACGATTTGCGGGTACTAGAGGCGTCTTTCGGTCTGCGATATCTAGGATCCGGTCGAATACACCCCTCACCAATTTAAGACTGCCACAATACTGGCAGCGTTCCGATGTGACATAAGCTTCGTCAATAATACTGCCACAACCTCCGCAGTAGGTTCGGTGGTATTTACCAAGCCGGGGGTTAAGTCCGAAATTGGCAGTTACTTTCCGCCCTTCCTTACGTTCTAGTGCGAGCCGCAGTTCAGCGAACGAAGGCTGTGCCAGGTCCATCACATTATACTCACGCCCTAACTTAACCAGTGAATGCGCATCTGAGTTGGTTNNGTTCAGAAAGATATCCAGCCATTTCGGAGTCTGCACTCAGCCCAAGTTCAACCGCAGCTATGCGGTCCAGATCAAAGATGTCCGCCATACGCTCTGCAGCACAGCCGTACAAGCCCTTATGGGGCGTGAAGATATGCGCCGGGATAAGAATGCCTCCCCGCCCGTAAATCTCATCCTGAAGCTCCCTAGCCGGAGCATACAGGCGCTGGGAACTTAGATTCACATTCCGCATATAGCGACTCATCCACGCACTAAAATCGGTCATGCACTCCACGTCCGGCATGTAGGCGAGCACATGACACTCTTTTCGCCCAGGCTCACGGATTTCAATCTCTGTTCCCAGAATGATCGTAGTCCCTCGGTAAGTAATCCCTCCACCTTCAGCTAACGTCATCTCTCCAGATTCCAAGGAACGCTGAATATCACGTAGAACGCCTGGTGAATGACTATCAATAATACCGATCATCTCAAGGCCCTTGAGCTCTGCAGCTTCTTTGGCAATTCCAGCAAAGGTGAGCTCACGGGAACCGCTGATTTTAACCGCTTGTCCTTCTGACGTTCGTCCTATATGAACATGCAAATCGCAATAGAAACTCTTCAGTTCAGTTGTTAATTCCATTGGCCTGTCAGCGTGTATAGATGCCAAGCATACACTGCCATCATCGTCTTCGCGTCCGCGATGCGCCCGTCAGCCATATATTGATACGCTTCCTCCAGGGTAAGCTCCGAAACTTCTAGAAATTCGTCCTCGTCCAGTGACATATCCCCTGGCTTTGCATTAGTAGTCACATACAAATGAATAATCTCATCGGCGAAGCCGGGAGAAGTATAGAAGGATTTAAGCAATTTCAGATCTCCACTGTGAAATCCAGTCTCTTCCTGAAGTTCACGACCAGCCGCAACTAATGGATCTTCACCTTTATCCAGCTTCCCAGCCGGAATTTCTACTTCAGTGCGTTGCATGGGCTGACGGTATTGCTCTACAACAAGCATTTTGTTGTTGTTTAAAGCAAGCACCGCTACGGCGCCGGGATGCTTCACAACTTCACGTGTCGCAGTATTTCCATCAGGCAGTCTCACTGTGTCCACCTGTAAAGATATAATCTTCCCATCAAAAACAGGCTGTGTAGACAATGTCACTTCATCAAGCTCGGGTTTGCTGTGCAAATGTTGTTCTCCCATAAAGTTTCTGGTCTCCTTTTTCTCTATTGTGCATACGGTGTATTATAGCAAACTTAAAGGGAAAGAAGGAATTTCAGATGAACGAAATCTTCAGCCGTACAAGCTCATCCGCAGTTACAATGGTAGGTAAACCGGAGGAAATAAAGGCCATCTTAGCTAGGTGGATAGAGCGGTATGGGCCCGATATGCCTCTCTCATACATTCTCTCCCTAAAGGATCAATCCAAGATCATTCCAACCAAAGCAGGGTAAATTCTTAATCAAACATGCTCTTATAATTATAAGGAGCTGCTCCCAAGCTTAACAACTTGGAGGCAGCTCCTTCATTTAATTAAAAGAGCTTTAGATTAGCCCTTTACGCTCTCTTTAACAATATTCACTACAAGCTCAGCCACTTTAACAATGTCTTCGGCTTTAATCCGTTCCTTAGTGGTATGGATATGCTCGTATCCTACAGCGAGGTTAATGGTCGGAACATCTAAGCCATTGAACACGTTAGCGTCACTTCCTCCACCTGAGTGAAACAGACGCGGCGTAAGTCCCATAGAAGTGATAGCCCGTTGTGCAAGTTGTACCACTGGATCATTTTCATTAAAGCTGAAAGCTGGATAAATAATTTCACTACGGAATTCGCATTCTGCACCGTATTCACGGACAGTGGTCTCCAGTGCTTCACGCATTGAAGCGATTTNNTTGAACGTGATCGCACACCACATTCGTAGGACCGCCGCCAGCGAATTTACCGATATTCGCAGTCGTTTCGTTGTCGATCCGACCAAGCTTCATGGCAGCAATCGCTTTGCTGGCTACTTGAATCGCACTGATGCCGTCTTCTGGATTAACACCTGCATGAGCTGATTTTCCGANNCGTAATCTTAGCTTGTGTAGGTGCCGCAACTGCAATCGCACCGACTTCACCATTAGAATCGAGTGCGAAACCGAAATCTGCATCCAAGCTACTCGGATCCATCGAACGTGCACCTAGCAATCCAGATTCTTCACCCGCAGTAATTACGAACTGAATCTGACCATGTGGCAATTTTTGCTCTTGAATCACTCTGATCGCTTCAAACAGTGCAGCTAGCCCAGCTTTGTCATCTGCTCCAAGGATCGTAGTGCCGTCACTTGTAATCCATCCATCCGCGCCGAGCGTAGGCTTGATATTTTGTCCAGGAACGACTGTATCCATGTGGCAAGTGAACAGAAGCTTGGGTGCAGATCCACCGTTCTCAGCCGGCCAGGTAATGAATAGATTACCCGCTCCATGTCCAGTTCTTTCCTGGGAATCATCTTCGGTAATTTCTAAGCCAAGAGCGTTAAATTTGCTCTTGAGCACATCGGCAATCTGCCGTTCATTTCTTGTTTCACTATCAACTTGGACAAGTTCCATAAATTCTTGAATCAATCTGTCTTGTGAAATCACTGGACTTCCCTCTCTTTCGTGAATACGTTACAATGGTTGTACAGAAAGACCATCTTCATGCTATTANNNATGGTTATCGAGCCTTTCCTTGCAGGTTAATATCTACACAAGGAACATTGATAATAGCGGCTAGGGATTCCCTTGCCGCTATTTGGCTTGCCTGTTAGTTCGTTAATCAACCTTAAGCCATAGTGCCGAAGAACTCATCCTGCTCTTCATAAGGAAAGTGTCTTAGAAAATACGGGACCAATTCTTTAGCCACATCTTGAAGTTCAAAACGACGACCTGCACACTCTTCTAGGGAAGTTACTCCAAATTCAGTGATACCGCATGGAATAATACCTTTAAAGCCGTATCCAGATATTCCTTCAGAAATGTTAAAAGCAAAACCATGGCTAGTTACAAACCCTCTTCGGAATTTGCTTTTGTTAAACTTGACACCAATGGCACAGATCTTCTCGTCGCCAACNNTCCGGTTTCCGTTCCCCTACAATTCCGTAGGATGCCAAATAATCAATAATCACTGCTTCCAGACTGCGCAAGTACCCGCGTAAATCTACCTTACCTTCTTCACCTAGCATAAGGATCGGATAACCTACAAGCTGACCCGGCCCGTGATATGTAATATCTCCTCCCCGGTCGATTTCAAACAGCGCGATTCCTTTTTCTTTGAGCTGCTCTTCATCTAGAAGAAGATGTTCGGGATGATTCTGTGAACCAATAGTATAGGTAGGCGGATGCTGCAAAAGAATCAATCGTTCCGGTTGCTCACCAGCATCAATGGCGTGCACACATTCCTTCTGCAGATCCCAAGCCTCCCCATACTCCATAATAGGGTCATATGAAATCTGCAGCTTACGAATATCCGAATTATTCATACCGTCAGGTCCCCTTTTTCAGTCTCATGCCTGCACAGTTTGGCTCGTTATNNTCGTTATTATTTTTCAGTAAAGTTTCGTATCTGGGGTATATCCTTCAATGTTATCCTTGACGCGTTGCAAGAAACGACCGCAAATCACTCCGTCCAGAATCCGATGATCCAGCGACAGACAAATATTAGCCATTGATCGTACACCTATCATATCGTTAATGACCACAGGTCTTTTTACAATCGATTCAAACGTTAAAATCGCTGCCTGTGGATAGTTAATGATTGGATAAGAAAGAATGGAGCCAAATGATCCAGTATTATTTACAGTGAAAGTCCCTCCCTGCAAATCTTCCAGACTCAGTTTGCCTTCCCGGGTTTTTTGTGCCAATTCATCAATCTCACGTGCCAGCCCGGCAACGTTTTTCTGATCAGCCTTCTTAATTACAGGAGTGATAACCGAATCTTCAGTACCTACCGCTAACGAGATATTGATATCACGTTTGACAATAATTTTGTCTACAGCCCAGACAGAGTTCATAATCGGGTAATCCTTAATCGCACTCACAACAGCCTTCATCATGAAAGCCAGATAGGTTAGATTGATACCTTCTTTACGCTTGAACTCATCCTTATGTTTATTGCGCAGTGCGACCAGATTAGTCACATCTACCTCAATCATTGTCCAAGCATGCGGAATCTCCGAGACACTTTGGCGCATTCTTGTAGCGATTGTATTCCGGATTGGTGTTACATCAATCAGGTATTCCGAACTACTGCCTCGGCCACCCTCGACTTCAATTGTTGGAATACGAGGAGATTCGCTCAAATGTAGACCCGAATGACGAAGAGGCTCTTCCGTCTTCTTCTCTTGGGCTTGAACGAACTGTGGAGCAGGCGGTTGTGACACCACTGGGGCAGGTTGACTAGCAGAAATCGAAGCTGCAGATGTGGCTCCGCCACTTTCGATGAAGGCCAGCACATCCTTACGGGTAATTCGACCACCCATACCTGTACCCATAACTAAAGTCAGGTCGATGTTATGCTCAGCCGCCAAAGTCTGTACCGCGGGAGAGTAGCGTGCACGCATTGTATCATTAGCAGTTGAGGTCGCACTTTGTCCTGCAACATTACTAGAGGAATCAGCTACAACTGTGTTAGTGTTAGTCACGTTTGGAGCAGCAGATGCAGTCACAGGCACGGCAATACGACAAATGACTTCGCCGACATTGACAACCTGACCTTCTTCCGCCAATAGTTCACCCATAACTCCATCTATCGTTGAAGGCAATTCAGCGTTTACCTTATCTGTAATAAGCTCACATAATGGTTCATATTGCTCTACCGGATCGCCCGGTTTCTTCAGCCATTTGCCGATCGTCGCCGATACTAGCGATTCCGCCAGCTGCGGCATGATTACGTCAGTCAACTTTTGGTTGTCAGACATCTTTTCACTCCTTAAAAGTTTTACGAAGTAAAACTCACTTCGTAAGCATAATCTTAAAAGCTTTACGAAGCTTCGCGTCCACTCAACTATTTTAATATTGCGCCAGTCGAAGCATTTCCGCCTTCACTTTTTCTTTGCTAAGCATGAAGAACTTCTCCATTGGTGGGCTGATTGGCATCGCCGGAACATCCGGACCACAAAGACGGAAGATCGGCGCGTCTAGTTCAAATAGACAATGCTCAGCGATAATCGCCGCCACTTCGCCACCAATACCGCCCGTTTTATTGTCCTCGTGCACAATAAGAACCTTCCCTGTCTCACGAGCAGCAGCTATGATCGCCTCACGATCAAGAGGCTGCAAGGTCCGCAGATCCAGAATATGCGCTGTAATGCCTTCTTCGCGCTCCAATTCTTCTGCTGCTTGCATCGCAAAATGCAATGGCAAACTATAACCAATAACCGTAATATCTGTTCCCTTACGCAGCAGATTAGCTTCGCCAATTGGAACGGTGTAATCACCTTCTGGCACTTCTTCCTTGATCAGCTTA
>DOJM01000531.1:0-249 GCA_003529225.1 Paenibacillus sp. | reverse complement strand
GCACGAATGACAACCGGGCAATTCCAATCGTTATTTGAACGATAGCGGATTTTGGCCGCTTCGCTAATGATTTGATTCGTTGCTGGAAGCATGAAGTCAGAGTACTGCATTTCAGCAATCGGCTTCATACCATACATAGCTGCACCAATCGCCACACCAGCTATAGCTGATTCCGCTAACGGTGTATCCAGTACACGCTCTTCTCCGAACTGTTCTTGCAGACCTTTTGTTGTGGTAAATACGCCACCT